>CAMBRI010000001.1 GCA_945870205.1 Sulfuritalea hydrogenivorans sk43H
AACGCACCAGCTTCGTCAATTCGGCATGCTCTTCGATGGTCAGCACGATCTCGGGGGCCACTCGCATTTACTTCTCCACTCTGCACGTATTGTGCATTGGAGAAGCGGAATTGATATAAGTTCCGTCAAGATAGCAACACTACACTAGCCGACATCTCCTTGGCGCTACTGGTCCGCTGAATCCACTGTGGCAACTCTGCGACTACACCTTCGACCGGAAGGCACTTCTCTCGGACGCCCCAGAAGCCCACACCCTGCCTGCGCTTTCCGGCCACATCGTGAGACATTAGAATCGATTTGCCTTGAGTTAGCTGGACGAAAGCGCCGGAATCATCCTGATATACGGTCGAGATGAAGATTGTCCTAAGCTTTGATACCACATAGGGTGCAAACTTTCCAATACCGTACGATCCAGTCGCTGCTTGGTGGCTTTTGCGAGACTGCCCCTTTGCTTTCATGAAGGCGAAAAAAGGCGTTCCATTTTCTGCAGGCCCCCTCATTCCTCGGGTTTGGTAGTCCGAGATTTCGAGCACAGAGATCTTGTTCTTGTTCAACTCGCCAAGAGCCGACTCGAAAAAGATCTCCGCTTTCTTGCTCTCTGCGAGTGAAGCTTCATGGCAAGCGGCGAAGTTTGCCTTCAGTTCAGGCAGGTTTGGAATTTCTGCCACATTAACGTGATGGAGTCTAATTTTTACTTCGACAATTCCCTCATCGGCTGCATCCAGTGAGTTTTGATTTACTTCACGTGCTAGATGTTGAATAGGGCTCCCCGTGAAGTGCTCCATACCGGTGTCATTAAAGCCATCCCATTGGTCTGCTTCGTCCACTGGATGTTGCCAGCCTATCTTTACCTTTGCGGTCATAGCCGTTCCTTTTCGATTTTTTCTTTGACTGCTTTTGCCAGCAATGCAGCCACTGGAACCGCAATGGAATTCCCCACCTGAATGTATCGTTTTGTTCGGTGCACCGTTTCAGGGAACGTATAGCCTGTTGGAAAGCCCTGTAGCCTCAGACATTCAAACTCCGTCAGCTTTCGTAACCCCTTGGCGTCATGAATAAATGGTACGTTGTGACCTCCGAGTCCCATATTTGCGGTCAGGGTCGGACACACACCAGGTTCTTTGACTCGAACGAGGAATTTTCTTAGCTGGTAGATGCAGGCCTTGTCCTCAACCTCATTGCTAATCATCTTGTGGTAACGATTTTCTTCGGGCAAGTAATAGCTGTCGTCTTGTTGGCTTCCAGAGAAATCAATGTAGTTCGCTAGATTCTTTGGCGTCTCATCTCTTTGACTTGGAAAGCAAACTTTCCCGTTCTTAAAATGATCGATTGACAGTGCCACCATGAAAAGACGGCTTCGTTTCTGCGGCAGCGGAGTAAGTAAATAGGGATCAAGTTCTCCGCAGTTTGTATCTCTGAACCAATAGCCAGCTTTCTTGATTTCCTTGGCTAGTTCAATAAACCAACTCCCTCCCTCCCCGTAACGTATATGTGGCGAATTTTCTAGCACGATGACGGACGGTTTTCGGTCTTTGAATTCTTCAACGATTCGGATGATTTCGTAAAAAAGTTGGCCGCGCGGATCACCGAACCCTTTCCTGTCTCCAGCCTGGGAGAAGCTCTGACAAGGAAATCCCGCATGCAGGATATCTACCGGCTCCAGGTCATCATTCTTGACGCTCACATCCTTGATGCTTGCTGGTTCACCACCGTGCTCAATTAACCGCACGCCATGGATATTGTGTGCATAGGTCATTGTCGCCAGTAAGTTATTCTCAACGGCCCACGCCGTTTTGATTCCTGACTGTTCGAACCCGAGACAAAAGCCGCCTATCCCTGAGAACAAAGCGCCGGCGACTAATGGTCTATCGCTCATCTGAGCTACGCTTGTCATTTTCGCCTATAGCTTAAAGTCATTGCGACCGCCTTCGTCGGTACTCTGAAAGCTGATTTTTATAGCATCAACCTCCTGCTGAAGGGCCTTAACAATTTTTTTTACTTGGTCTTCGGTGAATTCATAGTTCTGTCTGTTGGCTAGGTTGCTAATAAGTTGCATGTCTTTTAGCGCTCTGCTGACCCTTTTATTGGCCAGCTCAACAAATTTGGTAGCCTTATCCCTAGTTGCCATAATCATCTCCTGTGCTGTTAATTGGTAAACAACAAGCGGTGCATAGTGAGAATAATATAACACATACAACAAACAAATCTTAAAGATGTGCTAGAAAACGTATATATAGTTTCTGTAAGTAATTTACTCCTATCTGACGACTATGCTCTCAACGGCCCTATGTGGACAAAATACCATTGATTTTTATAGAAAAACTTGACAATATTGGCGGAGTGTGATAAACTATAGGCATGGATTGGAGTTTGTCCCCGTCCTGAAGAAAAATGTCTACTAGACGTGGCCATTTTTTTGCCCAGCAGAAGTGCTGGCGATACAGAAATACCTTCATCAACGCGAGAAAGGCACCCAATGACCAGCGAGAGCAAGGAACTGAACCGATTTAACCACGCACTAAACTTCGTAGCACGCGGCATCAGGATAATCCCCCTGCGCCCCAACACCAAAGAGCCATTGATCACCGATTGGAAGCGCAATGCTTCTGCCGATCCTGATCAAATCCGCAAGTGGTTCGACCAATACCCAGGCTGTAACTTCGCTCTCCTGATGGGAGAAGGCATCGTCGTGCTCGACGTGGATACAAAAAATGGGAAACATGGTCTGGCTTCACTTAAACAGCTAATAGGCGCTAACCAGTTTTTCGACACACTGGTCGTGGCTACGCCCTCGGGCGGTGCTCACTACTTCCTTAGCACTGAGCAGGAACTGGCCAAACGACAAGGCTTCATGGACGGATTGGATTTTCAGGCCGTCGGTTCCTATGTTGTCGGGCCTGGGTCCGCAATCAATGGCAGGGAATACCGCATCGTTAGCGACTCAACCGAATTGGCACCGATACCAGACTGGCTCCTGACCGTGGTTGCCAGCGTGCCTGCGGCAGCCGCTACTTCTGTACCAGCAGCGCAGCGCGTGGTTGCTTTCAGACCAGTTACAGGCGCTTGCTCGGACACGGCCGAGATGATCACCGGCCACCTAGAGGGAATCGATCCAGACCTGCCTAGGGACGCATGGATTCAGACCTTGTTCGCAATCCAGAATGTTTTCGGTAGCGACGAAGAGGTTATCAAAATGCTGCGCTCTTGGTCTATAGAGGGAACAACCTACACCGACAAGGACTTTGACAAGGCCATTTCCAGTTGTGATCCCAATAGAGCATTGCAGGTGGGACTACCGCGCCTGCTGGAAGTTGCTCGGAAGCATCCTCGTCCTGATCGTTGGCTTCCACATCACGACGAAGCGATCGCCCTTGAATATCGTGTGACGAATACCGTCGTCGAGATGCTTGAGAGGCACGACAACAAGCCCAATTCAGAACATCTGCGCGGCATTGAGGCAATAGTTAAGGCGATGACCCACGGTCTCTTCGAGGACGAACGCAAGTTCAGAAAAGCCTTTCCTCTTGAAACTGGCATGGGGAAAACGACCTGCGTGGTTGCTCTGGTCAAGGAGCTGCAGAACACAGATAAGTCACTGCTGATCTCAGCGGAACGTATAGAGCAACTTATCGAACTGCAGCAGCAGTTAGTCACGGAAGGTGTAGCCCCTGCCAAGCTTGGAATCTTTCACAGTTCCGAGTCGAAATATCCAGATTGTCCCTCGGTAAAGGAGGAGGAGCTGAATCAGGTGCAGTTTCTCCTGGTGGCGCACAATCGGATGAAGGTTGATTCGCAACGGTCTATCACGGAACGGCTGATGACCTACAAGGGTAAGAGGCGAGATATGGTGATCTGGGACGAATCGCTGCTCACGACCAGTTCGCATTCCTTGGATCGTGCAACTGTCCGCAAGGCGATTGGCAATTGGATTATCGACTACGAGGAGAAGCGTGCCGCTGGCAGAAAAAGTCTTTCCAATGACGATCTCTATCAGGAGTTCTACGAATTCTTGGAAGCCATCGGCAAGCAACTGACGTCGGACGAGAGCAACAGCGTGTTTAAAATGCCGCCGCTCCACTTTGACACCAAGGACTACGAGCTGCCGATAAATGCTTGGTCAAAAAAGGATGAAGCCTCGGCAGACTTGTTAAAAAGGCTCGTCGAATATTCAGAGAGGGGCGAGGTCCGAACGCTCAAGACGCAAGATGGCCATGCGCTCGTTCAGTTCGTCCAGACGGTTGATGATGGTATCGACAAGATGATCATTCTGGACGCCAGCGCTAGCATCCGTGATCTCGTGAGGTATGACCGATCAATCGGCGTCTACCCACTCCCGATCTCGAAGGATTACGAGGCCGTGTCGCTGAAGTGGGCCGACATTGGCAGCAGCAAGGACGGTTTCAATCAGAATGCCGATCACCTAACAGCCTATCTTGGAGAGATGGACCACCTGCTGATGAATGAAATTCCCAAAGGCGAGCCGTTCCTTATTTTCTGCCACATGCAGTTGAAGGAGCGAATTCGCAAGTGGGCTGACGATAGCCACCCGCTGCGGGAAATCCATGTACTCCACTGGGGCCAGCATCGCGCAAGCAATCGGTACAGCCACATTCAATACATGGCAACGGTCGGTGTTCTCTACCGCGACACGAAGGAGATTGCGGCCAGCATCGTTGGACAAACGCGGAACCTTCACTATCGACTGGTGGATGCTGATATTCGCCAGACCCAAAACAGCGAGCAGGCCGATCTGCTCTACCAAGGCATCAGCCGTGGCAACAGCCGCCGAACCATCAGCGGAAAAGCCGGCAAGCAGGTGATCTACCTATTCCATCCTGCAAGGGACTTTGAAAGCATTCTGCCTTTGCTAAAAGATGTGATGCCGGGACTGAATGTGCAGACCTACAAACCGGCCGTGTTGAAAAGGCCAGTTCGACAAAACGCTCATGACTACACGAGCCTCGGAGAGAAGGTTGTCGATCATCTGATCCGAGTCCCAACTGCTCAAAAGGCGGTATCTGTTCGTTCGGTGAAAAGTGCAGTAGCAGCAGGCTTCGATGCGAACAGCAGCCTATGGCGAAAGGGCAAGGCGCACGCCCTTAACCAACTTACCGGTTGGAGGCAGAAAGGGCAGTTGTTTGAAAGGTCTGGTGGCATTCAGTAAAGGATGCCGCAATGCGGGGCTGGGGCAACCTGGCTCCGTTTTCTCTGTCATGGTCTATCACCAGCAGGTCAACAAAATCATTTAGTTGCAGAACATCCGGCAGAGTGAATTGGGGCTGAACTTGAACCGTCGCAACTACCATTCTTAGACGGGGGGGTTAATACAAAAAACCTGTATGTAATGCTTTTCTTTCTTTAGGAGAAAACATACAGGTTGATGGTTTGCAGGATCGTTGCGGCCTAGAGTAGAACCTACTCTTCGGGAATAACTATCCCCATATCGCCGAGCGTTCTCATTAGAGTCAATCGCCTAAAAGGTCGAAATTTGAGTTCTGATTTTCTTACCGATTGCATATCAATGGGGTTCCTATATGCTCGCACTCTCACGAATTGTTCTATGAGCTCCATGTATTCAGGGGATTGCTGATTAGGTCCATTGCTCATCTCATCCATTCTGATCAGTCGCATGATCATTTCTGTGTCTTCTATACTCCTTGACATAATTAGGTAGAGTAGGATGCTTTGCGCCACGACACAGCAGTTCAACAAATTGATCTCAGATGCACTAATTAGGTTGCGGGCAATTATCGGCTCGGAGCACCTAATCGCCAACTCATAGGCCCCAGACTTAGCGTCATTAGATCCATTCCCCACTTGAATGTCCCAAGGAGAAATTGTCACAAGGTCAGATGCTACGATGTTTCGACCTTCAAACCTACAATGCCTATGTACCGCGTATAGGGTACTTTTTAGAAAAAATCCAACATCTGATAATTTGTGGTCTTGTCTAGAGCGATAGACAAATTTCGCAATTAGTCCTTCATCAGAAATATTCGGCGTATCAGAAGCGCTAATCTTGTCGGGGTTAAGTAACGAGAGCAGTTTGATCAATCCTTCAGTGGAACGCGAGCAATAATCGCGAGCTCCCAGCTTAGACGCTCTGACAAAACCTGAAATCATCTGCATCCCGCCCATAGCGTTGGTACCTATTCCACCCTCGCCATTGATTGCTAACCAGGTTTCACTACCTGGTATCCAATCAAGTTGCGCTTCAACTATCTTGTAGAACACCAATTCGGACGCCGCCCAATCTTTCGACTCTGATTTTTCAAGTGTGTCTTGCTGTACCGCGTTGATTATTCCTGAAACGTAGCCCAGGTAACTGTGAAGAACTTCATTATTAAGGTTCCACGAAGGAACGCCTTGTTCTAGCAATTCTATAAAACATGGCCCAGCTGCATCTATAAACGGCGCAATCGCCGATGCGATCCTCTCGGCGTCAGCCTCCGCCCTAGCGAACTTACGCCGCTCAAAAAAGACTTCGACAAATCTAAGAGCTTTGAGAATGCTCATTGGCGGCAGTCAATCAGTCACTCAAGGCCACTAGCGGGTGAGCAGCAATATCCATATACTTCAATGAATAGCTTTGCAATCAACTCTGTTGATTCGTCGCTTTCACCCTTCAGTATGGCAAAAGCACAAGTGCTACCGGTCTCGCTTCCCATGTTGAACCACTCGGAGTGCAGAGGGGGATTTTGAACTGCCTCTGTAAAGAATGAGGCATCGGTCTTGAGCAACTCCTCGAGCACGATCAGCACCGCCTGATCGGACGATAGCTTTGTCTTTCCACCCATTGCTTGCACCAAAACATCACATAGACCGCAGACAAAACCAATCATCGGGTGCGATCTGTTGTCATGCGGGAAAAGGTCATGATTGAAGCCAGAGGACTTTACTGTTGCAGCAATCATGGGCACCACTAGTTCGGCGACACGAGTCCCATGCCTTATCTCGTCATTGGCTGCATGTTTTGAACTAAAGAGCCGTCTAAGGATGCCATGCATTGCATTCCCTCTATCTTGGTGTGTGTGGTTCCTCTGTCGATTATATTCCGTGGATTGATGGTCGCAATCCCGTCAGCATGGACAGGTGGAATTCGATGACATTCAGCAATCCTTGGCAGAGCAAATTCGTTCCGAACGGAGCAGGGTCGGTCTATCGCAAGAGCAATTGGCACTTAACGCCGAAGTGGACCGCACTTATGTCTCCCAACTGGAGAGGGGGATAGCCAATCCTTCCCTACAGATTCTGCATCGGATTGCAGGGGCGCTTAACTCCGACCTCGTGGTGAAGTTCAAGGGCCGGAAGTAGCCGGAAGTAGCTATATCCTCAAAATGGAATGTCATCATCAACCCCATACGCACTCGGCGTGGTGGCAGTTGGATTTGATGTTGTCCTGGGTGCTACCTCTTCCTGGGAACCAGCGGGACGAGAGCCAAGCATCTTCATCTCAGTTGCTTCAATCTCTGTCGTGTAGCGTTCTTGCCCGTTCTGGTCCTGCCATTTACGAGTTTTCAACCGCCCCTCGATATAGACGGATGAACCCTTCTTGAGGTAACGACCAGCAATCTCCCCAAGCTTGCGATAAAGCACGATCCGATGCCACTCGGTGGCTTCCTTCTTCTCACCAGTAGCCTTGTCCTTCCAGGCGTCCGTGGTTGCCATTCGGACATTGCAGACCGTGTTGCCATCAGGCATGGACCGAACCTCGGGATCAGCCCCGAGATTGCCAACGAGAATCACCAGATTTACGGAATTCATGTTTTTCTTCCTGTGAAAGGCAATCTCGGCATTCTCGGACGAGCAAGGCTCATCAGATGCGCCACTGATAATACCCCCCAGGCTCCAGAAAATTATCAGCGCCGTAGCAAGCAGGTTCTCTCTATAAACGAAACTGGCATCTTTCCCCCCCCCACCTCCTCCGTCTTCTTCGTCTTTGTTGGGTGGTTACTGGTGGCCAGGGGCAGAATCGATAGCACATCTCATGTGCGACAGCCCAACGGAGTTGGGCGCACTGACGACACTTTGCTATAATGCAGGGCTGTTGCGGTCACGTGAAGAGCGGTAAATCTGCTCAACCAGTGCTCAACGGACCCCAAGGTTCTCAACAGAATATCGTTGAGCGAAGATCAAAATGTTGAGTTAAATCAATAGCGGCTAGGTAGCTCAGTTGGTAGAGCAACGGATTGAAAATCCGTGTGTCGGCAGTTCGATTCTGCCCCTGGCCACCAGACACGATGCCCCGCGCAATCAGTAGCTTGCGCGGGGCGCCGAAAATAATGGGCCCGTCATTGGGCCCGTTTTTTCGGGTGTTCTGACACTTTTCTGCCAATCGAGGCAGAAAGGCGTTGCGGATCAATGCGTTCGACTGCGCTATTCGGCGGTTGACCCCCGATTTTCGGGGCCCCTCGAGACTTGAAGCTATACGCTAATTCCTGATTGCCGGAGTTGGCGATGTCGTCTCGTTCGTGTTTGCTTGATCCGTACGCGGTCATCCCGCAGTTTTCTGCGCCCGTGCTCGATGACTGCCGGCCCCCGGTTTTGCGGGCCCTCCGAAAACGCAGCTATACATTGACTCTTGAACTGCCGGAGTCGGCGATGTTGCTCGTATTTATTCTGCCTAATCTGCCCACGGTCGCCCCGTCGGTTTGCTCCTCCGTGTCCGGTCCATTGCAGGATCCGTCGATGGGAGGCCAACATGGCTAAGCCCTATCAGGAAGGCGAGCTCTGGTCCTTCCGCCTGCGCATCAAGCGGCAAGACATCTACCGAACCGGCTTCGCCTCCGAGTCATTGGCCACCAAGGCGCTCGATGCCCTGCGGCACTCGCTCGAAGCCGAGGGGAAGCCGGCACACGGCGGTCCGTGGCGGACCACGCTCGCCCAGGCACTCCAGACGTATGCGGTGGAACGCTTGCCGATGCTGAAAGGAGCCGAAAAGGATGCCCACCGGATCAATCGTTACCTGCGTGCCGCAGGGCTCGATGTCATTCGCCTTCAGAGGCCCGACAACCCCGTCGCTGGAGAAGCACGTCAGGGCCCGGTCTATTGGATAGTGAGCCTTGTCCCGGCCCCCGCCAAACGCAAAATTCCTCAGGGGTTGTCCGGCCATCGGAACGCTCAGGCAACGCGCACGAGAGACTCCGACAAGCAACGCCGCACCTTGGCGCAAACCTCGGTTGCGGAAATCGAGCCTTACCAGATCCAGACGCTCATCGACGCCATGTGCCACGAGGGATCCCGCGCCGCGACGGTGGGTCTCGAGCGTGCACTGCTTCGGCGGCTTTTCAATTACGCCCGCCGGTCCTGGAATTGGCCGCAGCCGACTCGCAATCCTGCGACCCATCTGACCTTGCCGAAGATCGATAACGCGCGAGACAAGATCCTCACCAACGGCGAGTGGAAGAAAATCTGCGTGGCGCTCAAAGACTGCCTGAACCCGTGGGTAGCCCCGGCGTTGTCGCTGTTGCTGCAGACCGCGATGCGAAGTTCGGAAGCGCTGTTGCGAGCAACCTGGGCCGATTTTGATGTCGACAGGTGCATCCTGCATCTGCGGGACGCAAAAGCCGGTGCGCGCAATGTACCGCTCAACCCCGCCGGAATGGAAGTGATACAGCAACTTGCCCAGCGCGCAGGCTCGATGGATCCCGCAGCGCAAATCCTTCCAACAACGTATGAGGCCCTCAAGGCGGCGTGGAACAGAGCCTGCGCCCGTGCCGGCGTGGAAGGCGTTCTCCTGCACGATCTGCGGCATACCTCCGCGACCCGCTTCTCGCTGGAGTTGAACGGCAACATGCCCGTCCTGAAAGTGATTACCGGGCACAAGACTGACTCGCAACTGCTCCGGTACATCAACATCAGCGCGGACGATGTCGTGCGGCTATTGCATGGACGTCCGCTGAGCGAGGACAGCGCGCCGGCGGGCTATGTGGTACCGGCAACGCCGCCGGACACCTTGCCCCCCGCGATCGCCACCGACCCAAGAGAACCACTACCCGCGAACGTCCTTCGCTTCGAGCGGAGGTTGGCATGAAGCTCCGCGGGCGGCAGCCTCAACGGGCGCAAGGCCCCTGAACCCCGGAGGGATCAGGATCCCTCAACAAGCAACTCGACAGGTCATAACCGCACTCGGCAAAGAGGCTGGTGCAACGATTTGAACGCGCAAATGAGGAGACATCCGTGGCGCTGATCAACGAGGTAGACGATTTGGTGAAAGCACTGGCTGACATCGCAACCCGATTGACCTATTCCGGAGATTGCACATCATGCAAACCAACCGTTCCAACAAGAAAAACCCCAGCACTAGCCGCCCCCACGTCCATGGGGAAAAATATCCAGAGTTCATTTCCGTCGAAGCAACTGACAAGGCGAACTTTGCAAAATTCGGACACCTGAGAGTCGCTGTCTATGCGCGCTATTCTACTGATGGACAAAAAGCTACATCGATCGATGACCAAATCCGAATGTGTCGCGAAACAGCGGCGCGTATGGGAATGACAGTCGATGATGCACTGATCTTTTTTGACGAAGCGATCAGTGGCAAGAAGCAGGCGACCGGCAAGCGCGAGAAGTACCATTTGATGCGCGAGGCCGTGCGAAAAGGTCAGGTGGATGTTCTATTGTGCGATCAGCAGTGTCGCTTGGCTCGACATGCGACCGAGGCACTGGGGTTCTTTGATGACATTAAGCTCCACCATGTCCAACTGCTGTGCGCTGATGGCTTCGATTCAGAGACATCCATGTCACAACTCTTGTTCGGCATGAAGGCAGTCTTTGCTGAATTTTTCCTGGAAGAAACATGCCACCGCGTGCGCCGCGGAATGCAAGGCGAGTTCTTGCGCGGGGCTATGGTCACGAGCATACCCTATGGATATCAGGTCGATGTCTTGCTCAGCGCTGAACTGAAGCAATGCCGATGGACAACTGACATCGACAAGGCGGCAGTGGTTAAGGAAATTTTTCACTGCCGCAAGAGCGGGATGAGTTTCAACCAGATTGCTGCAGTCCTGAATGGGCGCCAAGTCCCGACTCCGAAGCAAAAGGCGGGAGAGCCTTTGCTTCACTGGCGCGGATCGGGTATTTGGCCGCTTCTTCAGTGCGCAGTCTATAAGGGCGTATATCAGGTAGATTTCAAGAGTGAGGATCGGGACGTACATCTTCCGGAGCCACGTCTGATGCCGGAGCTCATTCTTGTCAGCGCGGCAGACTGGGACGCCTGCAATGCCCTTGGCAAAGGAAACGTGTCCTCGACTGGCGCATTGTCCGGGCAGTCCAAGACCCGTCGAATGCGCGGAGGCGGAAAGCACCCATTCTCCGGGCTGTTTCGCTGCGGCGTGTGCGACGGATTTCTAATTCACCACTCCGGGAAAATGGATGCGGGGTCCTTCCATTGCGTCGCATGCGAACACGCTAACGCAGCGGGCGTGAATGGCCGGCAGGCGCACTATGTTTCGACCAAGGGACTGAAGGTCATGTTGCAGTCGCTTCTTGGAATGGTTATGGCGGGCGAAGGTATCACCCGTTACAGGGAATGTTTGCGGGAGCGACTTGAAGGTGGGCGGGAGTCAGAGCTGATTGCGGCACGTAGTGCAATGACCAAAGCAGTGGGTGTGCGGCATCGCCTGCAGCGGCTCTTGCTTGAGATCGGCGGCGATGACCGCTCGCTCGAAAATGACTTCAAGATCGCGCGTGAAGACGCGCTGCACCTCGCAAACAACGTTCGCAAGCTGGAACAGGGGCTGCAAGAGCTGAACCAAGACATGATTCGGAAGCAACTCGACATCAACCTGCCGCTCGTGATCGATGCCTTCCTGTCTGAAACCGAGAGCCCCGAGCGCACGCGCGCGCTGTTAAGCCGGATCTTTCCGCGAATCATTCTGGTTGGAAAAACCGATCGTTACACGGCCATATTCGAAGTTCATGTGAAGCCGGGTGCGATTCTAGCGGAAGCCTCGAATACGGTAGAACTGGGTAATAGTGTTGAAATCCTGTGGGTTCGGTTACAGGCATCAGGGTCAAAGTTCGCAGTGTGGACCGTGGAGTCAATCGACGCCCCGAGCCTAGAGGTGCTGTAACTCATTGGCTATGTGCAATAACTTCATTTCTGAGGGCGTTCGACTGTTCAACCCTAATTTGTCTGATCCGGATCGCCGGACGAGATAAATTGGGGTTGAAGTCTTCGGCCCCATGAGAGGGGATTGATGACTGCGGCAATCTGCGCGAATGCCGACAGGGTGGCGTTAGCAGGGGTTCTTGTTTGGGTATATACGGAATCCGGCCCTGAATATTGACACTCTGGTGGTTCAATGAAATGCGGACGCGGACGATTGCTACACGGAGAAAATCAAATTGAGAAAGGCAAAAGTCAAAGTAGTGAGGTCGTAGCAAGGTCGGGCCCACACTCGTGGCCCGACCTCACGTGACTCACCTGCGGCGCAGAATATATCTGAGATATTCCACGGCGATGTGCGCCGCTTTGTAGCTCTGACTGCTTTGAGAACCCAAGGTGAATCGAGCGACGGAGTTAAAGTGTTTCAGATATGCTTCGAAGAAATCCAACGCCAACCGCCTAGAACGCTTGTCATAAGTAGGTAGGTCGGCAACCTTGTTGGCAACGCGACGCACGCAGCCGAGGTGAATTAGTGTCAATCCAAATTCCAGAAGAACTCGAATGGAATCGTCCAGAGTCTTAGACTGATGCCACACAATTGATACCGTATCCCAGTGCTTTTGGTTGTGTTCGCGAGCTCGCCAAAGGCTGTCAGCGCTTTCTCCGGCATAGTTGCGTCGTTTCCATTGGAGAACGTAGGCCGCCGGCAGCACAGGACAGTCGATCCTTTTCTGACGCTTCAATTGGGACCTGTTAAAGACGCTCCAATACCAATTCCCCATCGGAATTTCCACAATAGGCTCAAGCATCGCTATCTCCTCAATGAGTACAAGTATGAATATGCCAAGCGTTTCTTCATAGCCTGTCGGTTGCCTGGCTATCAACCGCCCCATACTAGTAGCACCTTGACATAACCATGGCAAGTTTTCATATAGCGTACAAGGCGGCAAAGGTAAAGTGGAGAGCGAATAGTGCCTCTATTCAACGCTTTGACGGATGGCGACCAAGCGTGTCGGCATCAGGTAAGTGATCCAGAGGGCAAGCAGCAACGCGAGTAGGTGAAGATAAATCGATTGCCTGCGCTATGAGCGTCCCTGGATCGAGTTCGCAAAGCAATGGCTCACTCAAGAATAGGCCGCGAGATTCATTGTTGTGTGCCCGCGCAGAGTTTCCGGACCCAGCCGAGAGGCAAGCGCCGCCGCCTTTAGACCTGTCGAGAAGTTCGACGAAGCGACCAGCATCCATGCGCGCCAGGCAGACAAATATGCGGAAAATCTTTGCTTGCACGGCGAAGCGGAGTGCCGCGGCCACCGTTAATTATGGAATGTATGAAACACGGGCGCACTTGGTGAGCCTATCGCCCGCGATAATGGAGCATATTGAGACAGAGCATTCGCAACGACTTGAAGTGACGGCTCGGGACTGAAAACAAATCCAACATTCGACGAGCGCAGAGGGAATGCATCGCCATGGATTGCTGGTTGAGACTTTCACCGAGTCGCGCAGGTTTGATTGATCCGAGTGGCAACCTGTTGAAGCAGAGATGACGGTAATACCTCGGGGCAATTTCAGAAGTAGCAACTGCTTTCGATGCAGGACCCTAGTGGCAGCGACAAGACGTGCTGGGCAGGGTTCGATACATTCGTCATTTTGGTCGAACCGATGGCGAGCGAACTCAAAGGCAGCACGGTGCCGCCAGTCCACCTGAATAAAGAGAGGTAGCAAATAAACAATGGCACCAAATGCAGGCAGCGTGTCGCCGACCGCTATGACGGCAAGACGGTTCTCGATCCGGCATGCTCCTGCTGGACCGGCGCGTAACGGAACCATGCTGACCAAGAACAGCCGGAATTCACCGCTGCAAATCGCCGAGGTTCTCCTGGGTGCGGGAGAAGGGCGCCTCGGATTGACTCTCTGTCCAGGGAAAAAGGATGCTTCACGCAATTGGGACCGCGACCTGAAGGAGGACATGCGGGCCATCCGGGCGTGGGGCGCGTCGATTGTCGTGACGCTGATCGAGGACCACGAGTTTCAGCTCCTCGCTGTCGAGAACATGGAGCGGGAGGTACGCGCACTAGGAATGGAATGGTGGCATCTGCCGATTCGTGACGTGGATGTTCCGGACCAGCGGTTCGAAGATGCGTGGGTGCAGATTGGCGCCAAGTTGCACGACAAGCTGGATGCAGGGGCTCGCATCCTGATTCATTGCCGTGGAGGCTTGGGCCGGACGGGTCTGGTCACCGGCCGGATACTGGTCGAACGCGGATGCGATCCGGGTACCGCCGTGCGCAGGGTGCGTGCAGTGCGACCGTACGCCATCGAAACGGCCGCGCAGGAACGTTATGTTCGTACATCGAAGGCCAGGGCGGTCATGGAAGCTGATAATCCGGCGCCGGACTTGCGCTCACGTATTCGCGGCTGCCTGCTGGGCGGCGCCATCGGCGACGCATTGGGTGCGTCGGTTGAGTTCATGCGCCTGGCAGAGATCAAAGCGCGCTTCGGCCCGCAAGGGATCACTGAGTTCGCGCCAGCATATGGGCGGCTCGGGGCGATCACCGACGACACGCAAATGACCTTGTTCACCGCCGAAGGCTTGCTGCGCGCCTATGTACGAAGCGAGCTGAAGGGCATCTGCTCGGTACCCTCAGTGATCTGCCATGCCTACCTGCGCTGGCTGCTGACGCAGGGCATCACGCCGAGCTTCAAGAATCTGGACATCGGCAAGGACGGGTGGCTCTGGAACGAGAAAATCTTGCACAGCCGCCGTGCTCCCGGCAATACCTGCATCTCGTCATTGAAAAGCATGACCGGTTTCACCGATGAACGGGCGAAGAACGACAGCAAGGGCGCGGGCGCCATCATGCGGGTCGCGCCGGTGGCCTGTGTTGCCGGTAGTGGTGACGAAAAGGCTGCCGGAGAAGTCTTCAAGCTCAGCAGGGAAGTCTCGTGGATCACCCATGGCCATCCCAGCGGCTATCTTTCGGCGGCCGCTTTTGCGGTCATCGTCCATGCGCTGCTATGGGAGCATTCCATGGAGACAGGCATCCAGCGTGCAAGGGTGTTACTCGCCAATGAAGACGATAGTGCCGAGACCCTTGCGGCCATCGAAGTAGCTCTGGCATGCGTCGAGAAACGTATGGAGCCGGAATCGGCGATCCAGATGATCGGTGAAGCCTGGGTCGGCGAAGAAGCCCTGGGGGTCGCCATTTACTGCGCCCTGATGGCGGATGACTTTGCGTCGGGCGTGCGGGTGTCTGTGAATCACGACGGCGACTCGGACACGACCGGCTTGTTGGTCGGGCAACTGCTGGGGGCAATCTACGGCGAGGGAGCCATCCCGGCGCATTGGCTTCGTGATCTGGAAGCGCAGAAGGCCATTCGCCAAGTGTCGGATGATCTATGCGACTATTCCAAATGGAATCTTGAGGATCCGGCGCAGGCAGCCAGCGTATCTGAGCGTTACCCGGGATGGTAGAAGCCTTGAGGGGAACCGCACAAGCTAAGAACAATTGCCTGAGCTGGAGGGAGTTGATGGAAAACAAGATGCCGTCGCTCCCGATTCGGCAAACAAAGGGTTTGAGCTAAGCGGCATGCGCTCGACTCGTGCAACCGCGGCCCTGGCCCGGCTGAATTCGCGCAGCGAAGGCCACCACTACACGATGGCGTTCACCGGTTCGGGCCTGTTTGTCTTGCGTGAAAGGATCGACGGGGCTGACAAGCCGCTTTCTGAAAACCTTTCTCTGGATGACTTTGTGCGTCTGGTGGACTCGATGGGGCCAAAGAAGATCCAGCGCATCACCAAGAGCGAAGCCGCCTTCATGAAGCAGCTGACCAAAAAGGACAGTGCGTCATGAGCTTTCCGTAGGCTCTCACGTTGGACGAACCGAAGTCGCGTCGTCACGGCCAACTGACGCCGCCACTGCAATCATGCCAATCGGAAGGTCATCTCCGCTTGGCCCCCTGACCACCTGCTACCAATCACAGAGACTCCTCATACTCCATGCGATTCATCCATACCGCCGACTGGCACCTTGGCCGCGTCTACCACTCCCTCTCGCTGCTCGACGATCAGGCACACATGCTCGATCAGTTCGTCGCTCTGGTCAGCGATGTCCGGCCCGACGCGGTACTAATCGCCGGTGACGTCTATGACCGGTCGGTTCCGCCCGCTGATGCGGTTCGCCTGCTTGACGATACACTGACCCGCATTGTCGTCGGCGCCGGCGTTCCCGTTGTGCTGGTCGCCGGAAACCACGACGGTCCCGATCGGCTCGGCTTTGGTTCGCGCCTCCTGTCAAGCGCGGGCCTCACGGTGCGCGGCGTACCCACGGGTGTGTCCCTGCCCGTCATCTTCAAGGACGCCGATGGCGAAGTCGCGGTCTATCCCCTACCCTACGCTGATCCTGCCCAGAGTCGTCAGGCATTCGAGGATGAGTCCTTGCAGGATCACCACATGGCGCTGGCGCTGCAGATGAATCGCCTGCGCGCCGCCCATGATCCCGCGCGGCGTTCGGTGGTGGTGGCGCATGCGTTCGTGCAGGGTGGTTCCGTGACCGAGTCGGAGCGCCCGCTTTCGGTGGGCGGCACCGGCAGCGTGGGCAACGACGTCTTCGCGGGCATCGATTACGTGGCCCTCGGGCACCTGCATCGCCCGCAAGTCATTGGCGCCGATGATCGCATTCACTACGCCGGATCGCTGCTCAAGTATTCGTTTGCCGAGGCGGACCACAGCAAGAGTGTTTCGGTCGTGGAACTCAACGGCCGCGGCGACGTTACCATCGAACGCATCAATCTCGCCCCGCGCCATGACCTTCGAATCCTGGAAGGAACGCTGCAGTCGCTGATCGAGGCCGCCGCGCAGGATACCCATCGTGAAGACTACGTTCTGGCACGTCTTACCGACAGCGGCGCCTTGCTCGACGCGATGACCAAATTGCGGACGGCCTACCCGAATGCCTTGTCGATCGAGCGACCACAGTTCGCGGGGAAGCTGGCGGGATTGGAAGGCGGCCGCGATCACCGGCGTGTCGGCATGCAGGAACTGTTCTCCGGCTTTTACGAAGAGATGACCGGCACACCCCTGGCCCCGGACGCCGTGACGCTTTTGCAAGGCGAACTCGAACGGCAGGCCCAGCTGGCGCGGGAGGTGCCGGCATGAAGCCGCGCACCCTTTCCATGCAAGCCTTCGGCCCCTTTGCGAATCGCGAAACCGTCGACTTCACCCAATTGCCGGAAGACAGCCTGTTCCTGATCCACGGCCCCACCGGCGCCGGAAAATCCACCCTGTTCGACGGGATCTGCTTCGCGCTGTATGGCGATACGTCCGGCGGCGAGCGTCAGGCAAGAGAGATGCGCAGCCATCACGCCGCAGACACGGTGCAGACCGAAGTGGAACTGGAGTTCGATCTGGGCAGCCGGCGTTTCCGGGTCAAGCGCATCCCGGAACAGGAGCGTGCTGCCCTGCGTGGCAAGGATGGATTGGTGAAGGTACCGGCGAAGGCTGAACTGCACGAATGGGACGAAACGGACTGGACGCTGCTGGCTTCCCGCAGCGGCGAAGTCAATTCGAAAGTCGAAGAATTGCTCGGCTTCGAGGCGGCTCAGTTCCGGCAGGTCGTCATGCTGCCGCAAAATCAGTTCCGCGAACTTCTGGCCGCAGACTCCAAGGAGCGCGAAAAAATCCTTGAAGCCCTGTTCAGTACGCTGCAATGCAAGCAGCTGCAGGAACAGCTTCAGTCGGCCGCCCGCGCGATGGAGGCACAGGCGACCGAGGCCAGGCAGCGTCGTGCGACCTTGCACCAGCAGGCGCAGATCACCGCCGACGAGGAACTGGCACAGAAGATCGCGCAACTCGATGCCACACTGGTCGTGCTCACGGCCGATGAAGCAAGCCAGCGGCTTGCCGCGAACGTTGCCTCAGCCGCAGTATCGGCGGGCGAGGCCCTGGCCGCCAAGTTTCAGGAACAGCAGAGTGCCGTCATGGTGCTCGGCAAGCTGCGGGAAGCCGAGGCCGCAATGGCCAGCCGGCGCACGAGCTTGGCCGCTGCACGTCGCGCCCAGTTGGCGCTTCCCGCCCGGAGTCAGCTCGCTTCTGCGACCGAACAGCATCAGCAGCAGGTCGCGCACGTGGCGAAGGCTACCGCCGAAGCCACGCATGCCAAGGCGGCTCTGACAACTGCCGCCGCTTCGTTTGCGCTTGAAGAGGCACGGGCACCAGAACGCTCGGAAGCCACTGCGGAGCTCAATCGTCTGGAAGGATTGCGTGCGGCCACTGCCAGATTGCTTGAGTCCGAGTCCGCCCGGGTCGCCGCCGTCAAGGCCCGCGACAGTGCAAGGAGGCTGTTCGATACGCTCGACCTGGATGCCCGTACTCAAGCGGAGAAGCGAAAGGCGCTTGCCGAGAGTCTGGAGAAGATCGCCCCGCTCGCGGCAAAGGCGGAGATGCTCAAGCGCGATATTGCCGCCCAGGAGGACAGACTTAATAGCCTGAAGAAACTCGTCGAAGCCGAGAAGCTCGGTGAAGTGGCAAAGAAAGCGCTCGCCAGCGCGGACCAGGTCATGACGAAAGCCGGAGACGGACTTGATGTGGCAAGAAAGCATCGCGATGCGCTGGATCTTGCCTGGCGCGCGGGGCAGGCGGCCGTATTGGTACGGCATCTGGTCGACGGTGGCCCCTGCCCGGTCTGCGGCAGCGAGGAACACCCGCATCTGGCCGAAGACACTGACGCGATACCGGCGGATACGGAGATAGAAGCCGCACAGATCGCCTTCACCAGCGCCGAGGCCGCCGTTGAGCGCAGTCGCACCGCAAGAACGCTGGCAGCGACAAACGTCACCACGCACACAGCTACCTTCGACGCACTTCGTTCTGCGCTCGACCTGGTTGATGGCGTCCCGCTTCCGGCAATCAAGCAGGCAACGGAGGCGATTGCCTCATTGCGCGAGCAGGAAAAGTTGGCGACGGCCGCACAGAAGGAGCTGGACGCACAAAAGGGTCAGTGCGCGACAATCGATGCAGCCATTTCGGAAATTGCCACCAAGCTCGCCGCTGCACGCGAGTCCCTGGACCGGGCGTCGGAGGAAGCATCCAAAGCCGAGGGGCTTGCCAACGCTCATGCCCAGGCCGTGCCGGAGTCCCTGCGCGGCAGTGATGCACTCGAGTCGGCGCTGTCAGCCATGCGGTCAAGGATCGAATCTCTCCAACGGGCACTGGATACCGCTCGCACTGCTCATCAAAAGGCCCAGGCGGATGTTGCAGCGTGCGAAGCGACCCGGACTGCCCAGAACGCAACACTTGCGGAATGCGTCGCACGCTTGGCAGCCGCCCGGACCAGTTTCGCCTCCGCATTGGCCGACGCCGGTTTTGCAGACGAAGCCGCATTTGATGCGTCGCTCATCCTGCCGGCAGAAATGGCGGTACTGGAACAACAGATCAAGACACACGACGATGAACTCGCTGCAGCCAAAGAACGCCTTGGTCGCGCCGACGCCGCGGTTGCCGGAGTGGCCGCGCCGGAACTGGATGCGCTGCGCAACGCGCTTGTTGCCGCCCAACAGGCACTGGAGGCGTTGTTGGCGCTGCAGATTACTGCCAGGGAGCAACTCGCAAGCGCACGGCGAACCGCCGGCATGCTCGACGAGATTCGCGTTGAGCTTGGCGATCTGGACGAGCGCTACCGCGTAATGGGTGATCTGGCCGCAGTCGCCAACGGGCGTAATGGCGCCAATCTGACCTTCCAGCGCTATGTGCTGGCTGCCCTGCTCGACGATGTCCTGCTGCAGGCATCGCTGCGCCTGCGCGTCATGAGCCGCAACCGCTACACCCTGCAACGCAGCCAGGCGGTGGCCGATGGTCGTCGCGCGGCCGGACTGGATCTTGAGGTACTCGACGACTACACCGGGCGCGTCCGCCCGGCCAGCACCCTGTCAGGCGGAGAAGGGTTCCTCGCCTCGCTTGCCCTCGCCCTGGGTCTCTCGGATGTGGTTCAGGGCTATGCCGGCGGTATCCAGCTCGACACCCTCTTCATCGATGAAGGCTTCGGCACCCTCGACCCCGAGTCGCTCGACCTGGCCATGAAAACCCTCATCGACCTGCGGCAACAAGGTCGCCGGGTCGGCATCATCAGCCACGTCGATGAACTCAAGCGCGAGATCGCCTGCGGCATCGAGGTAAGAGCCTCCCCGAGCGGCAGCAGCGTGCATATCACTCAGGCATGAGGCCGGGTGCGTGACACAGTGACCCCGGAAATATCCATAGTCCGGGTAACGTGACCGCCGAAGGACTCGGTTTTCGAAGGATTGTTTGTCATCTTGCGCAGGCAACGCAGATTGCGTATAGTACGTCCATGAAAGCGCTGTTCGTCGAATTGCCTGCCTTCATCCGGCACCGGTCGGATTACCTTGACGATGAAGGGCTTCGTGTCTTTCAGAACGCCTTGATGGACAACCCCGAGGCGGGTGATGTGATCGAGGGAGCAGGCGGACTGCGGAAGGTGCGGCACGCAGATCCAAGACGCGGGAAAGGAAAGCGCGGCGGATTGCGGGTGATCTATTACTGGTGGAATGGCAGGCGGCAATTCTGGCTTTTCACCCTGTACGACAAGGACGAGATGGATGATCTGAGTGCGAAGGAACGGAAGGCGCTCAAGGATATGCTGAAGCGCGAAATGGAGGCTCGACAATGAGGAAGCGAAACCTGTTTGCAGAGATTTCGGAAGGCTTTGAGGCGCTGGCCGATGAACGCACCGGGAAGACGACGCTGCGCACTTACGAGGTTGAGTCGAAGCCGGTGCCAGAGGTTAGTGCAGGCGAACTGGTAGCCCTGCGAGAGCGTCTGAACCTGTCGCGTCCTGTCTTCGCCAGCTATTTGCGCACCAATCCCAGAACACTGGAAAACTGGGAGCAGGGACGGGCGCGACCAAACGCTCAAGCCGCCTTATTGATTCGACTGGTCGAGCGCTTCCCGGATACGGTGGAACGTTTAGCGGCAGTGTGATGCCATGCTCGGGGGCGTCGTTCCACAGCGTGTTTTGTGCCCCAGCTTGAACATTGAACGTCAGCTACTCAGATGTACTGGTGTCATCGAGCAGTGCGCCCTGTCCCCGCGTCAGGGAAAGCCAGACATTCGTGAGCAGTTCCGCATCCCGCAGCGCCCCGTGTAGCTGCCGGCCCGAGTTGTCGATGCCGAATTCGACGCAAAGCGCATCGAGATTGTTCTTGCGACCCGGCCGCAGGCTTCGCGCCATCTGAAGGGTATCGATTACGCGCGGGCAAAGCTCGCCAAGTCTGATGCCGCCGATCTGGCCAAGTTCATGGTCGAGGAATCCGAAATCAAAGGGAGCGTTGTGAATCACCAGTTCGGCACCCTGCACGAACTCGATGAACTCTGCGGCAATCATGGCGAAGCGTGGCTTGTCGGCCAGAAACCCGGTGCTCAGGCCGTGGATCGCCGCTGCAGCTGCGCCGACTTCCCGTTCGGGGTTCAGATACGTATGGAAATGCCGGCCGGTGCGTCGGCGACCATACATTTCGATGCAGCCGATTTCGACGACACGGTCGCCGCTGCGGAAATCGAGGCCGGTGGTTTCAGTGTCGAGGACGATGCGGCGCATGAATGTGGGTGAGTGTCAGAGAGAGGATGGACTGTCGATGCACACGTTCGCGAGCCGGCCTTCATACCGATGGGCGTCGACTTCAAGGGGCGCGTCGCGGTAGCCGTGTTCTACGATCTGCGCCAGATAGAGATCGAGAAACCGGCTCAGGTCGCCGGACTGTTCAAACTGTGCGACGTGCCGAAGCTCGTGTCGAAGAACCCTCCTGTCGCCCAGCGCGCTATGGCAAATAAGAACGGCGTAGCCCAGCGCCATGCCGGCTGACCCGCCCAGATCGAGGCCGGACTGCGTTGCCATGCTGCGGAAGTGCGGGCAATCCGGTTGCGATAGCTTCGGCACGCGCAGGATGCGCACCGCGTCGGGCCTGAGTACGCCGACCTCAAGAGCATCCGCCGCCTGACACAAGGACAATGGCTTGCCCTGCGCCAGAGCGGCCGCGTTCACACTCATGGCCCACGCCAACGTGGCCGACATGGCGTACGGGGAAGCGACCGGCGTTCGGGTCTTGGGGGCGGGATTCATGGATGACCTCTATTTCAGTTCGTTTGTCGGCAGGCGCGGGCCGGATGCGCCGCCCATCTCGAGGAGCCGCTGCCATGACCACTTGCCGGAGAGCGTTCTTTCAAGTGCGGTGACAATGGGCAGCATCAGTGCATGGCGCTGCCGGACCTCCAGCGGTTTCCTGGAAATCGTTGTTTTCCAATCCAGGTACGCCTGCATCAGTCGCGGCGACTCGCAAAAGTACGCCACATGAGTGCGCACCGCCTGCCAAGCCATGGCAGCAGGCGCACCGTTGCGGACACCCTTGTGTTGTTGCACGTCAAGGACCTTGCGCCCGTTCGGATGCGTCCGAATCCGGGTCTCCAGCGTCGACAGGTGTATCTCGCCCCGTGTCTCGTTCCGCAGGCGCACCGACCAGATCTGTGACGTGCCTTTCATGCAGTGCTCGACGTAGCTCGCGACGCAGTTGCTCATGCGTGCGCCTTCGTCTTTCAGGTCGGCGGGGGTGAGCAGCGGGCGGATGACAATCTCGACGTACTCGCGCACGCCGTCTCCTTCGCCCAGTGCGGGCCAGCGCACCCCGCGCCAGAGCTCCGCCTGCTCGGCGAACTCGGTGACGGACTGTCGATAGGCATCCCCAAAGCGCCTCACAATCGTACTGAGCTTGTCCAGCCCCACGTTCGCCTTCAGCGTTACCGCGATCTCGAGCGGACGCTTTGCGGGTAGGTCAGGACTCAGGGTCTTCGGATCGGGCAGCGCCCAGTACAGAGCCCGTCGCAAGGTATCCATGAACTCATCGATGTCCTGACCCAGGCGTGCAAGATCCTCCGGGGTGTTTTCCGAAATCTGATAGCCGGTTTGCGCTGAGCGCCGGAGCCAGAGCTGGTTTGTCGCCGTCGTGATGGGATGCCGGGAAACGCGCGCGATCGCATGGGCGGCGCCAGCAAACTGGCGCCAGGTGGCCGGGTCGCGAGGCCACCAGCTCGGCGGAATCTCGTGCAGCAGTCTTACTAGGGTGCCGAGTTGTCCGATCCGGTGATCAAGGTCTTCCGGCGTCACGCCACACAGCACCCGGATCATCGCTTTGGATGCCCGGTAGTGCGTAGCCAGAACATCGATCAGGGAACGGCCTTCGTCGATATCCTTGCGCACGGCATCCAGCTGCGGTGTCATCAACACGGGCCGCAGCAGCGGGAACACCGCCATGGCCTGGGCGCGGTTGCGCCGGATCACAGCATTGACCGTGTTCAGGTAACTGTAAGAGGAAGGCCGCAAGCCGTCGATTGACCGCGCCTGCGCAACGGCCTCGGCGTCAAGGTGGGAAATGAATTCCGACCGGGTCGCCAGCCATTCCGCCGTCAGTCGTTCCGTGACCGCGGTCCGCAGTGCGGAGAGCGGTACGGTCCCAGATCCGGGCTTGCCAGCCTGTATGGCGGCTTGAGCAATGGCACGGGGGATCGCTGCCGTGAGCTTGAGCGGATCGTCCTGATCCAGGTCGACATCGAGCAGGTCGAAAGTGATGCCATAACGGGTCTCGAATTCGCCACAGATGCGCTCACGCGAGGCGAATTCGAAGGGGCGTTCGTCAATCAGTCGGGCCAGGTCGGCCGCCAGTGCCACATCCGGCAAGGTCCGCAGCGCGACGGTGGCAATCGCCAATCGGCGCCCGGCTGTCTCGACCAGAAGGCGAAAGATTTGCGGCGAGGCGACGGGTCCGTGTCCTCCCACACTCCGTGGAAAGCACGCCCATTGGCGCAGGGCCTTGGCCTCTGCTTCAGGGTCCGAACACTCGATTGCCGGCAGAACCGCTGCGTTCATGTGTCGCCTGAAGTCCGCCGGGACTTGGCCGCTGCGTCACGCCGGTAGCGGTGCAGGGTTTGCCGGACCGGATCGACAATCCGAATGCGTGCCCGATCCACTGAGGGGCGAATCAACGCTCCGGCGACGGTCCCGGCGGTCACGCCAACGGAAATGGCGAGGGCGAGGCCGCCCAGGGTAGTGGTGATGAACATGTGGATGTTCCTATCGTCGAAAAGGTTTTGAGCAGATCAGAAGGGGTAGTCGTAGTCATCATCCGGCGGGGGCGGGGCGGTGCCGGCGGATGCGGGGGTTGGCCGGGAGTAGGGTGCGGGGTGCGACTCCGTACCGGAGGGCTTGCCTCCGAGCATCTTGAGCTCGTTGCCCTCGATCTCGGTGGTGAAGCGCTCCTTTCCTTCCTTGTCCTGCCACTTGCGCGTGCGCAGGCGCCCCTCGATATAGACCGCCGAGCCTTTTCTCAGGTACTCCCCGGCGATCTCGGCGAGCCGCCGATAGAGGACCACCCGGTGCCACTCCGTGGTTTCGCGCGCTTCGCCCGTCGCCTTGTCCTTCCACTTCTCGGTGGTGGCCAGGCGCAGGTTGCAGATGGATTCGCCCGAAGCGGTGGCACGCATTTCGGGATCGGCACCGAGGTTGCCGATCAGAATTACTTTGTTGACGGAGGCCATGAGGATCTTTCGAGAGAGTTGTGGAAGTTAGTATCAGGGGGCGGGGGCTCGCAGGATGAGCCAGTGCCATCGGGCCGCCACGACATCATTGCCGCGCGTTTGCGACAGTCGGTTCCGGGCAGGGTTCGATTGCGTCATCATCGACGCCCCCTCCACTTACGGAACGCATCACCGGCACGGTGCAGTCCATTGACCGCCGTCACAGCGCCAGCGGTGGCCGCCTCCGCCACCGCATCCACCACCTGGCGCCCGGTGCTCATCTGCGGCGGGCCGCCCTGCACGATCTCGACCGGCGCGCGCTTGCCGGAGTGTCCCGCCGCATTGGCGCCTTCGGCCAGGCCGCTGGCGGCCATGATGGTCTGATGGCCTTCCATCGGCATCTCCACGGGCAGGCCGTGCAGCGCCGCCGGCTGAATCAGCGCATCCACCAACAGGTGATAGGCCAGCCCGGCGCTGGTGCCGATCGCCAGGCTTTCCGTCAGGGGCCGGCCGATCCGTGCCAGCCCGTCCCATATCGGGTCATGCCCGTGCGGCAACTTGCCATGCACCTCCGCCGCAAGATCGGCCAAGGCCAGCAGCAGGCCCTCGGCGACGATGCCGGCGATGATCGTGTGCGTCAGCGGCGAACGGTGGGCGCCGATGCCTGCCAGAAGATCCAGGTCGGGAATGCCGCCGTTGCCGTCCAGTCCGCCCGATCCCGCCGAAAATCCGAGCAAGCCACCCAGCACCGCCGGCGCCGTGGCCTTCGGGTCGCGCACCAATGCGCGGGCCACCCCGGCCACCAGGCGCGTGCCGTCGCGGCCGAGCGAGACCGTGCCGTCGATGGCGGCGGCGGCACGGTCGCCGACGTGGGCCGAAAGTCGGCGCTGGCGGGACGCCGATAGCACGCCCATCAGTTCGCCAAACCCGGCCCGGCCCAGCACGGTGGCCAGTTTCGCCAGACCACCGACGCGACGCCCCGCCAGCATCAGCAGTCGCCCGGCGGAACGTCCGCCCCAGCCGGTCAGCGCATCGCGTTCGAGGCGCGATAACGCGAACCCCAGCTCGGAATACAGGAGCGCGGCGCGGGATGCGGAAAAGCGCTCGGAGAATTCCTGCGTCAGCAGGCGGGCAGCGGATGGGTTCATGGCGAGCCTCGATTAGAAAGCCGGTGCAACAGTATTGCCGCGCAAGGTCGTGATCGAGCCGGTGCGCGCGGCAAGCACGATCGAGCGGTCATCAAGGCTCGTGCGCTCCCACATCGCCGGTTCATGGAAGGCAACGGCCAATTTGTCGGGGGACAGCGCTGCAGCCGCAGCAGATTCCAGCCATTCGCCGATGCGTGGTGCGATGCGGCTGCCATCAGTGGCAACGAGCCGTTCCGCACCGCCGTCGCTCATCAGGGCGAGGCCGGATATCTCTGCCGATGGCAGCAGTCCGGATTGCACGTCGGCAATTACGGCCGTGTCCACGAAGCAGGTCTGGTTGGCGAATTCGCCTTTGGATTTCGCGGTGTCGCCTAGCGCACGCAGGCCATCGACCCCGCGCACCGCGATGCTGCCGTCGCCGACCTGCCACCAGAATGAGCGGGCTTTGCCGATCACGACCAGCAGCAGGGTGGCGCGCAAATCGCGCACACTGCGCCGCTCCGCTGCCGCCAAGTCGCCCAGCAAGCCCTGCGCGTGCCGCAGCAGCCGCGCGCTCCATTGGCTGGCTTGGTCAGGTGCTACGGGAGTGGGTTGATCCAGCCAAAGCGCCACGGCATCGTCGAGCGACTCCAGGAAACGGCACATTCCAGCCACCAGTGCCGTCGCACCGCGCTCGCTGACGGCCGCCGATCCGGCGCCGTCGGAAAGAGCGAGGATGGGGCGAGGACTCTGGCGCCAGGCTACGGCATCCTGACAGGGCAGACCCTTGCGCCAGTGCGCCAGCCCGGTTACCGCCGCGCCGCAGGTCAGCCAGTCCGCCAGCGGCACTTCGGTCACCGCGGGTGGCGAAGTGCCGGCCAACGGCGATGCATTGATCTGAACGCCGATGGAGCTTGACGCCGCCGCGGTGCGCTTTTGGAAAACTGGGCGGCTCGCGCGCTTGGCGGGCAGGCGCGAAACCTTTCGCGGCCGGGGCATCAGATGCTCCCCCAACTGTCGATGCCCGGCAGCTGCACCTCCGTATCGGAGGACGTGCTGGCTGAGACGCGGGCCATGGATGCCGAGAGCCACTGGAACAGCTCGCGGAACTTGAGGCCGTCAAGCGCCACTGCCGGCTTGCTGGAGAACTGGGACAGCATCGTCAGGTCGGCGCCGGCGACCCCGATGGGCAGGCTGACCAGCTTGCGCCGGGCCGATTGCTCGGAGGCGCGTCGGGCCGCGTCCTGCCAGGCATCGGTCGGCCCGCCGTCGCTGATCAGCACCAGCCAGGGCTGGTAGTACGGCACTCCGGTGCTGCGGTAGGTACGCTTGCGGGCCTCGAGGTCGTCGAGCGCCATGCCGGCGGCGGTGCCCAAGGGTGTCGTACCGCTGGCGGCGAGCGGGGCAAAGCCGCTGATCTGCTCGGCGCCGACGAAGTCCTGGATGCGCTGGGCTTTGCCGCCGGCCGAATACACCGCCAGATCCACTGACCAGCGGGCGAGATCGTCGCGCTTGATCTCGTCGATGAAGATCCGGATACCGGCGTTGAGCGCGTCGATGGGCTGGCCGGCCATGGAGCCGGAGGTATCCAGCACCAGCGCAACCGGGCAGCGCGGGGAAGGGTTGTCGATGAGGTCGATGCGGGATTGGGACATGGAGTTCTCCTGGGAAATGGAAATGCGGGGAATGGAAACGGGGAAAAGCGAGGTAAGCAGGGACATGATGTTCTCCAGTGGTTAGGCGATGATCGGTTGGGAAATGGGTTGCGAGCCGAGGTAGTCCTTCGGTTTTGGATTGGCGGGCTTGATCACGGTGTCGTGATATTTCTTGCTCATCTCGCGTTTGTAGAGCTTGAGCAGCTTGATCCACTCCGCGATCGAGGTTCGGTCGGCCGGGTTGGCGCTCCCCTCCCGGAAAGTTCGTACAAGCTGCTCCTTGAGCTTGAAGGGCAGGTGGCTCCAGATGTTGAACCACGGCCCCTTGGGAATGCCACCACCGCCCATGCCGTAGGGAAAATGGCCGTTGCGGATGTTCTCCACGGGACTGGCCCCGCCGACAACGTCGAAAGGATGGCGACCGAGCATCAGCAACTTGAAGAGTAGGATCGCCAGCGAGAAATGCTCGCTTTCCAGAGCCCTGTCGACGCCGCCCAATTGCTTGCCCTGCAGTTCCGGCGCCAGCATGTCGGGCGCCGCCACCGGGCAGCGGAAGCGCTTGCCGCCAGCGTCGACCTGCCAGCTGTCGCAGTCGATCAGCGCGACGGTGCCGCTACCGGGATCGCACAGGAAGTTGGCCGGGTTGTAGTCCCCGACCAGCACATTGGCGGTGTGCAGTTCCTGAACGGTAGTCAGCAGGCTCAGCAGGTAGGCGACTAAGGCCGGGCGATCGAGCGACGGAAAATGCTCGCGGTAGGCCATGGCGTGGGCGAGCACCGTCATGCGCACGCCTTCGGCGCGCCGCATCGCGTAGCCGCGCCATTGCTGGCGTTCGTCGAAGACGGAAAAGCGCGGCCAGGCCAGGCCGGGATGCTGCTTGAATGCGGCGAGCTTCGGGTCGGCGGTCATGGCGTCGATCTTGGTGCGCATCTCGGCGGAACGCTTTTGCAGCACATCGGGGTGGTAAAGCTTGACCACCACGCCGGGGAAGGCCGGCACGGCGTGGACGGCAGCCTCGCCGCCGCGGGCAAAGGGCATGTCAGCCAGTTGAACGGATTCGCCAGCGGCGTTGCGGATGATGAAGGTCATGATCGGAATCTCCTGTGGTGTGTGGTGGTGTCTAGTAGATAGCGATAGTCGTGCCATATATTGTTCGTTCTACGACAAACTGCCATCAAACACCGCATCAAGCCAAGTGGAGCCTCTTCAAAGTCAAAAAAAAACAGTAACAACAATTAGTTAATAGATTTTATGTTCACGGACCGGGAAGTGCTAAAAGCGCAAGACCAAACCCGGCTTGAGATAAATTAGTGATTGAGATAACATTAAAGTATTGTAAAAAAGTTATAAAAATTCCATGAATGTTCTATATGCCTGGCTCGGCAAGACAGACTTGAGGGCGATCGATGGCACCGGGAAGCTCGGGCCGGTGGCCGACACCCTGCTGCACCTGCCCGTTGAGTCGCTCGACCGTGTCGTCCTCCTCTACGACCATGCCCCGGGCAAGACCCAAGAGGGTGAGCACTACGCCAGTTGGCTGAACGCGCAGTTGGCCAGTGCGAACAGGCCGGCTGCAGTCACGCTGAAATGCTTGCCAAAAACCGGCCCCGGTCAGGATCCGACCAACTACAACTGGGTTTTCGACGCCATGCGCCGCGTCCTGGCGGAGGATTCAGCGGGTTCGCCCATCGGTCGTCGGCTTTACCTGATCGGCGGCGGTACGCCGACGATGGTTGCCTGCACGATCATCGTTTCGCGCATGGCGGCTTGCGAAGGCGAACTGTGGCAGGCGGACGAGCATGACGTGCAGCGCTGCCGCCGCCTGGAACTGCCGTTCGGCTTGCGCCTCGATGATGCGCCGGATCCGCAAAGCGGCGAGGCCGAGCGCTGGCAGAAGGCCCGCGAGCAAAGGGACGACGCGCCCGTGGTCGCCTCGCCGGCGACGCAGCGCGCCTGGCGCCTAGCCGAGCGCGCCGCCGCGAGCCGCTGGCCGGTCTTGATCACGGGCAGCACTGGGAGCGGCAAGGAAGTGCTCGCGCAACACATTTACGCCAGCAGCGGGCTGGCCGGCCCCTTTCGCGCTATCAACTGCGGCGCCATTCCGGAAAACCTGATCGAGGCCGAGCTTTTCGGTTACCGGAAAGGTGCGTTTACCGGTGCCACCCGTGACCACCCCGGCATTTTCGAAGCCGCCGGTGGCGGCATGGTGTTTCTCGATGAAGTGGGCGAACTGCCGCTGACGGCGCAGGTCAAGTTCCTGCGCGTGCTCCAGGAGGCCAAGGTCACCCGGCTCGGAGAGCGTGAAGAACGCCCCATCGACTGCCGCATCCTCGCCGCCACGCACCGCAACCTCTGGCGCTCAGTGAGCGACGGCCGCTTCCGCGAAGATCTCTATTACCGACTGGCCGGCATTCTCATCGAACTGCCGGATCTTGTCGCGCGGCCGGAGGATCTTTCCATCATGATCGATCGCTTCTGGCAGGAGATTGTCGAGGCCAACCCTGGTTTCCCAGGGCGGCGGCTGCACGACGACGCGCGCTGCCGCCTTCTGGCCCATGCGTGGCCGGGTAACGTGCGCGAATTGCGCGCCACGCTCGCGCGCACCGCCTTTCTCGCCGAGGGGCCGGAAATCCACTCGCGCGACATCGACGCCGCCCTCGCTGGCGGCGCTGCCGCCGAAGAACCGCCGGCCGCGGCGGCGCCCGAGCCCCTGCTTGGTAGCCTCAAGGAGGCCGTGGAGGACTACAAGCGCCGGCTCGTCAGTCAGGCGCTTGCTGAGGCGCAGGGCAACCAGGCGCGCGCCGCACGCACCCTGGGCGTCTCGGCGCAACACCTCGGTCGCCTGCTCAAGCGCTGAACACCCAATCCTCCTGCGGCAGGCCACCCGCTTGGCCGATGGTGACCACCTCGCCGGGATCGGATAGGGCAGCCAGCGCCACGCTGCCGCTCGCGCAGGTGAGCGCCGCTAGCTCGCAGAGCAGGCGGGAGTACCGCGGGACGTCGAGCACGCAGACGAACACCCTGCGTTGCAGCCGCCGGCCGTAGCGCGCGACGCAGCGCTCCACGCGCGCCCGCTCTCGGTCGTTGCTCAGATCGTAGGCGACCCAGTATTGCCGAATGCTCATTGGCGTACTCCGGAAGAAACTGCTGCGCGCCGGCCGCGACCCGCAAGTTGGCGCTGGCGGGACGGCACCAGCGCTGCCGATCAACGCCTGCAACCCAAGTCACTGGGATAAGGGCCGAAACAGGTGTAATGACCCACGATGGCAAGTGGTTGTTTCAAGCCCAGCTCACTGGGATACAGGCGGAAACTGCTCTCATCGACCTCACGCTGCGCATGTTGTTTCAAGCCCAGTTCACTGGGATAGAGGCGGAAACGCGTATGAAGGACGAAGAGAATGCTGTTGCGTTTCAAGCCCAGATCACTGGGATAGAGGCGGAAACCTCAGTGGATCGCGCAGACAACAACGAGGTGTTTCAAGCCCACTTCACTGGGATACAGGTGAAAACCCCTGTGCTGCTCAATTATTTCGGCGCTAAGTTTCAAGCCCAGTTCACTGGGATACAGGTGAAAACACGGCTGGTGGCTCGTCGGCTACCGCAAGGCGTTTCAAGCCCAGTTCACTGGGATACAGGTGGAAACGACGACCTCTGTCACCGCTATCAATGGTGCGGGTTTCAAGCCCAGTTCACTGGGATACAGGTGGAAACTCCACCCTTTGCAACTCGATGTTCATCAAGGACAAAATCAGATTGCCATTCGGAACCTCGCGACTGCGAGAGGAATATTAGCACCAAGCACGTGCGGTTCCGAATCGGGTAGGTGACGGTTGGACTGTCAAGGTATCGCATCGCTCTCTTCTCCGTCAAAAACCTCAGGGCTGCGACCATCACCGTCCGCAACGAAGTCATCCGCGCTTTCCGGCCTTGCGGAAAGGAGGTTTGGGGTCCAGTCCGCCAGCGCAGACTCTTGCGTGGCATCGCGGTAGCTTTCGACCGAGCGCCGCAGGTGGGCGTGAAGCGCGAGCCCGCCGTGCCGCGGGGTGGCGTCGAGCATGCGGGTGAACGACTGCACGATGCGCATCCGCGCGTCGGTGGCGATCAGCAGCGCGCCGTCTTCCTCGACAAAGCTCTTCGCCTGCAGCACATTGAGGCTGATGAGGCGCAACACCAGCCGGTCGATGCTGGGCCGGTAGGGTTCCATCAGGTCGCTCACCAGCGCATCATGCCGGCCGTTGGCTTCATGCAGGATTCCCAGGTAGGGGTCGAGCCCGGCCAGGCGCACCACGGTGCCGACGCGGTGGCGCAGCAGTGCGTAGCCGTAGTTGAGGGCGAGATTGACCGGATCCTGGGTCTGGCCGCGGTGCTGCCGTCGCTCGAAGGCGCCGATCCGGGCGGTGCGGCCGAGCGCGGCGCGGGCGCGCTGAATCTGGGCCATGAGGTGGTGGTCGCTGGCGCTGTAGCGCTGGCGCACCAGCAAGGCGCAGGCGGCAAGCTTGGCATCGATGAGCCGGGCGGCGATGCGGGCGCGCCGGGCTTCGTCCAACCCGGTCCAGGCGCCGTGGTGCGCGGCAAGGGCGCGGTGGCGCCGGGCCTCCGCCTGCTGCCCGATGATGAACAGCGGGGCCTGTCCCGGGGTGGCCAGCAGCACGGGAATGCCTTCGCGGGCGCAGGCGTCAAGCAATGGCGTGCTGACCTGGCAGGCGGCGTGCAGCTCGATGCTGGAGATGCGCATCAGCGGCAGGCGGGCGGCGGGCGCGGCATCGTCGGCGCTGACGACGAGGTTGGCGTTGGCGAGGCTGAGCCGGGCGCCCCGCAACGCGGCGTCGAGGACGAAAGGGCGGCGTAGCCGCCGGGTGCGATGCCGGGTTCCACGGACTCGGGCGCGGCGGCCTCTTCGCGCAGGAGCAGCCGTCCCTGGGCAAAGGAGAGCCGCTCGCCCAGACCCACCGCGGAGAACAGGCCGAGCCAGGGCCGCCAGGGCGGCAGCTCGGGCCCGGAAAGGCACAGGGGGCCGACACAGCCGTTGAGGAACATTGGGTGCCCGCCTTGGGAACGCGAGCGGTGCTCGGTGCGCCAATAGCGCCAGGCCGAAACGTCGAGCTCAGGTGGTGGCGGCAGCTGCCCTTCGCGACCGAAAAGCTTGCGCAGCCGGGTCTGGCACAGGCGCTGGAAACCGGCGCCGTCGAGTGCCGTGTTCGGCGCCCCGGGCTGGTGCGGCAGGGGCACCGGGGTGAGAAAGTCAAGGCTCAGCGCCGTCCCGGCCGGGGCGTCAGGCGACCGGGCGATGCGCCAGGGGCCGACCTCGGCAAGGCTGAAGTTCGGTCCGCGGGCGGGCGCGAAACGGGCGTGGAGTTGATCCAGCCAGGTTGGGATCTGCTCGGCGCTCAGGCCGAAGAGCTGGATGGTCAGGGGAATGCGGGTGCCGGCCTGCCAGTGCAGCGCATCGACGCCGGCGCCCGGCCAGTGCCACAGCTGCTTGACCAATCGGGGGTCGAGCCGTGCGGCCTCGAAAACCCCCTTGAACAGGGCTTCCAGCACCACCAGCGGATGGGCGCGGCGCGGCGGCGCCTGGGCGACGAGCGCGAGATCGATCTCCAGCCAGGTGAGCCGCTGCAGGTCGGCGGCATCAAGCAGGGTAATCACGTGGTGGCCAGCTAGGGGGCGACGAGGCGCGCTTCGAGTTCCGCCAACAGGGCCTGGTAGAGCGCCAGTGGGTCGGGGGCCGGCCCGAGCAGACTCTGGATGACATCGGCCACCAGCGGCTGAGCGAGGAAACATGTGCCGGGACGGCCGGCAGAATTACCGATGCCCTGCGACCAGAGACCGGCGTCCTTGAAGCGAAGCATGGCGTCGTCGATTTCCTGCTGTGTCATGACGCCGTGGGTGTTGTAGTTTCGGTAGTCGGAAAGCCGGAAGCGCGCGCCGGCCAGAATCTTTGGCAAATGGATGGTGTCGCGCAGCCGATGGATCGCCGCGTTGTTCAGCACCTGGTCCCAGGCATTGAGCGCTTTTTCACCGACCGTATTGGCCTGGAAGGCCAGAGGACCTGCATTCTTGCCCAACCATGGCTTGATGGCGTCACTCTGGACCAACACCGTCGGCGGTGGCGTCTTGAACAGCATGTAGCGTTTCCTCGGCTCGTGCTTGGTCAGGGCGGTCTTGGCCCAAGCGTTGATGCCGTCGTGAAAGGCGGCTTCAAGGAAGGTGAGACTTCCATTAATCGCCTCGAGCCAGTGCCCGGTCAGCAGCGCCGTTTCGACCCGTATCGCCACTAGCAGGCAGGCGGCCGTCGCCGCGTGGCCGAGCACGGACTGCAGCGCCGGCAGTTCGGCACGAGCGCCCACTGGGTTGCCGTTGATGAGGGCGGCGGCCTGCTGCAGGGGAACCACCCATGGGCGGGCATCGCGGTCGTCGTGGTACGGCGCCGCCATGGCGAAGGTGTCGAGTAAGGCCCCGCGGCGCACCTGCTCGAGACATTGGCGGCGTACGCGCAGGGCGTCGATCGGCGTGGGCGGCAGCAGCCCAACGGCACCGTGCTCGGTCTTGAACAGGCTTTGCGCTTGGTCACCGGCCAGCAGCACCGCGATCTCGGCAAGCAGCGGCTTGATCGCAGGCAAGCCACCCATGGTGCCTATGAGCAGGTCGGGACGGCCGGCGCCGTCGTAGAAGTCGCGCACGGCGCGCTCGATCCGCTCGGCGATGGCTGGGGCGATGGGGCTGTCCAGGCGTTCCAGTCTTTCCCCGGGGAGCAGGAATATCTCTTCGCGGATGCCCGTTTCCGGCACTCCGCGGCCGATAAGCCAGTCTTTGAGGAAGGTGTAGGTGGCGACCGGTTCCTGCTCGTCAGTGCCGCGATCGGTGCTGAGCACGAGTACCCCATTTAGGGAACCGGAATGCCGGCCCATCCAGTCGTCCAGCGCCGGGCCTATCTTGGGCAGCACGAGTTGCAGGCGGTTGTCGGCACTACGCTCGGGCTGTGCTTTGAGACTTTTGTCGTGCGGCAACAAGCAAAAATTGTCATCCTTGACGTCCGTAAACGTGGCTTCCGCGTCGCGCGTCTGCACGTCATGAGGCAATTCGACGATTTTCGCCTCGTCGCCGTTCGCGAGTAACCATTCATGAAACATCCGCACGATGCTCTTTTCGGGGGTAGCACGCCAGCGGCGGCCCTGCTCGTCGCGGAGGATGATCTGCAGGTCGGTGGTGCCGTGGGTGATGACGAGTTGGGCGTTCATGGCTTGCTTGGGTCTCCAGATTTCAGCAGTGCGGCGAGTTCGGTAAAGTTGCCTTCACCGCCACGGCGCACCTTGGCATGGGCGCGACGCAGATCGGTGTGGTAGTTGTGGATCTTGTCCGGTGCCCCGGGGTAACTGGCCCGTCCGCTATCAGACCAGCGATGGGCGGCACACCATATTTCGAGGTGCTGTCGGGCCGCTTCGCCCATGTGCATTTCCAGACGGGCCTTGAAGGCATCGAGGCTGCTGCCGACCAGCGCATTCCATCCGGGTTCGTCGCGGCGGGCCTGCTGCCACCGCCAGCTGTCGTTTTCGTGCCAGCGCACGGCATCGAGCATGAGCCTCACGCTGCCCAGCCCCAGCGGCTTTCCGTAGCCGAGCTTGTGGGCGTAGCCCTGTGCGTGGGGATTCATGCCGTACAGAGGCTCAATCAGCGCCGGATCGATGGCCGCCAGAAGCGCGCCGAACTCCCACGGACGCAGGCTGTCGAAACGCAAGGTGCAGAGGAAGCGGCTGCCCGGGGACGACAGATAGCGTACAACTGTCCCACGCTCTTCAGCATTTTTTTCGGAATCACTTGGGACGTAGAGCCTGCGGTCTGTCTTTGCGTCAGGCTGGTGGCGGTAAAACTTCCGCCCGGCCAAATCGCCGCCCGGTTCCGAGGGCAGATCGCCGTAGGTAATGAGAGCCTTCGGTAGTGCGGTCTGCTTGAGATAGAACTCCACGGCGCTGGGGCGTGGCATGCCGAGAATCTTCAGTTGGACTTCCCGTCCGCCATCGACGAAGCGCTGCGCGTCCGTCTTGCCGGCGATGTCTTCGGTGGCGGTATTGAAGGCGAGGCGCCCGGCCAAGCGCTTGAAGCTGCCGTCGGCCAAGGATGTCTCGCTGCCCTCAAGAGCATAGCCAAACAAGAGCCGGTTGGCTGCGAGTCGTTCCGGTTGGCCAGCATCGTCTTTGCGTTCAACCGAGAGCCAATCGACTTCGCGCCTCGTCCTGCCGGCCTTCTTGACCGTATTGGAGGTATAGGCCCAGCGGTATTGATAATGGTGGCCAAAGCTGGTGACCTGTTTGGTAGTTGGGTCGTACTCGACATAGATCAATTGAAGAGGTTTCAGCGGTGCATGTTGTTTTATGGCGTCCTGAACCGCTTGCTTGTCAATCTTCTTGGCATCAGGGTGGCCGGGGGCAAGGTGGCCAATCTTGTTGTCGGCTAAAAGCCGCTGCGTCATTTCGTAATGTCGAACAACCGATGCTGGAATAGTGATTGGGCTGCGGCGGAATTTCTCAAGATTTTCGGTAGACAAAAGCACGTACTGATACGTTCTCATGTCCTCAGAAAACGCTTTGGCAAGAAGCCCTTGACCATCGATGCCGCCGGCATATGCAAGCACGATGTGATTGAGTTCGACACGAGCGTGTCGATCCTGCTTCTTTTCTCCGCTTTCATCGCAGGTATAAGCCGGGACGAGGCTGCTTCGAAATTTTGATTTATTGTCTTCGGCATACTTTAAGCCAAGATAGGCTTTTGCTAGGGTGATACCAACTGCGGGTTCCTTCAACGCCCTCCATACCGCTGAGTTCATGAATACCACGTCACTGGTTCGTTCCAGCAGCGCAACCTTGATTCCTCCTTTTGCGTCTAGGGTGTCGAGGACAACTGCCGGACGAACCTCCCTTCGCTTGCCTGACGCGCCAAGGTTCGGTCGGTAGCTGTAATGGTGCTCGGCAACCTGCGACATCGGCGCTTGCAGCAGACCGGAAAGTGCGCCGCGCAGCATGCCCTTGAGGGATGTCGCGCCGATCAGCACGCGGCCGTCATCGAGCATTTGCGGAACCAGCGCGCTGTGCTTATCGTCGACCTTATGCTGGTGATTGCCGACGATCAGCGGGGTGAGGGCTTCCAGTGTGAGAAGGAGTTCGCCGCTGAGGCGTGGCTTGCTGCTGCTGCCGTCGCGCCACAGGGGGGCGTCATGCACGGCCTGTTCGGGCGTGACTGGTAGGAATCCGTAGGGAATGGGTGTCATGTGCCCGCCTCCATTGAGGGCTCTGAAAGAAGGCGCCAGGCAATCAGCCTGCCGCCCTGCAGGTAGCGTTCGACGGCCAGTTTTTCCGGAAGCTCCGGATCGGGGGCCAGGCCGAAGCGCTCGCGGTCGCGCCAGCTCAGGACCTCCTGCCGCTGACTGGCAAGCCCTTCGACACCGTCGGCACCGTCAAAAGCATCCAAGCTCCAGGTGACCACGCGCCCCGGGGTTTTGCTAAGGGGGTGGGCGTCATGGAAATGCTGCCACTGACGCCCCCAATGAATGCTCGCTTCTAGCAGAGGCAGGTCATCGAGAGCGTCAGGCAGCCGGCGCGCCAAGGGGGCGAGGCCCGGCAGGCGTCCGGTGAGCGGCCGGCCGTCGCGTTCCAGTAGCCAGGCGCGCGGTTCGAGTGAAATCCAGAGGGGCTGCAGCGACGGCCAGCGGTCGCGCAGCGTGCCGATCGTTAGCGGTTCGGTGAGAACTTGTTGGTTCACGTGCAAGGACATGTGGGTCATGCGTTCTCTCCTTCGTGGCCAGCGCCGAGGGCGCGCACGCGCAGTCCGTCAAGTTGCCAGCGTATATGGCCGTGTCCGCGCCAGATACCGCCCCCTAGCGGCAGATGGCCATCGCCCAGCTCGTGCAAGAGTTTTAGCAGGGGTTCTGCGAGACGCTGGGCGTGACTGTCGTCGTTCGCCTCCAGGCGTGCTCGCCAGACAAAACGGGCCTTGGCGATGCAAAGACGGTCGAACTTGGCGGATCCATAGGCGCCACCGGTGAGTTCGTCGATAGCGACGTGCTGTTGTAAGAGCATCCGCCAGTTGTCGTCGGCCGGCACGGCATCGGCCACGCTGAGACAACCCGCCTTATCGGTCGACCCGAACAGTTCGTCGACCAGCGCGGCATCCCCGCCATTGGCTCTGAAGTGGCGTTGCAGCGCGGCACGCCATACGCCGCGAATGCTGGCGCCCGGCACGTATGGGGTGAGCCGGCCATCCGCATCAGGCATGGCGGTGATGGCGAAATCCGGATCGAAGTCTTCTGGTCGGAAAGGAACGTCCCGAGGCGGGATAACGCGGCTGAAAAACTCCTGAGCCTGTAGTTGCATACGCGCATGGCCGCCGACAGAGAGGGTGTCGAGCCCGTAACCGCGGCCGAACTCATCCTGACGTTCGCCGACGTGCAGGCTGCCGCCAAGTTCAGCTACACAGCGGCGCGCCGGCGTCAGCGCCATGCCGGTCTGGCGGCGGAACTGATCCAGATTGAAGATGCAGGCACCTTGAGCCTGCAAGGCATCCTTCCATTCCCCGGCACTGCGCTCGGGAACCAAGGCATCCGGCCAATGTGCCGCCTGACGCTTATCAAGACGGACGATGACGATGTCTTCGAGATGGCACCAGCCATAGCCGTGCCGCGAGCCGCGCCCGAGCCGCGCGCCACCGGGGAGCTGCCATTCGGCGAGGACGGCTGCGGCCAGAGCTTCCAAGTCGGTAAATTCGATGCCTGGCGCCGGGACGATCTCCAGCTCGAAATTCCAGCGTGTGCCGACCGGCAAGGCTTCGAGCGAGAACAAGTGGTCGTCCTTTGCGGCCTGGGTACGCGGGTCGATGCTCACGTGCTGGAAGAATGCGGTTACCGGCTCGCCGGCAAGCGGATGGGAATGGGCGAAGCGCCAGGATGAGGGGGTGAGCCCTTCTTTGTCATCGTTGTCAATGGTGATGGCGCGCGGCAGTTGACCCGCGATGCGACGTGCCGTGGCGATGAAGCTGCCTGCCAGGGTGCTGCCGCGCAGCACGGGGCGGTGGCTTCCGTCACGGGCCAGCGGCGTGTCGACCAACCCATGCGGTTGGTTGCCACCGACCGCCAGTGCGCTTTCCTGGACAATTTCGGCGAAGATGAGGGTGCGATAGGGTTTCATTTTGCAGCCTCCTGCGGGCCCTTGTCGGGGGATTGAGCGCGCACCCAGCGCACGAAGTAGTCAAGCAGACGCTGGGTGTCGGCCAAGGGCATGCCGCGTAGTTCATCGTGAAATTCGGCGCCGGATTCGACGAAGGACTTCCACGCTTTTCCGCCGTGCTTCTGGGACGCATCCTTGATGAGTTTGAACACATTGTCGATGTCTGCCGATGTGCGCGCGGCCAGAACTCGACCCCAGAAGTCACCCCATTGACTGGCACTTGGCGTGCTTACCGCCTTGCCGAGTCGCCGCACCCAGTCGCGGGCCTGCTGGCACAGGACTTCGTCGTGACCCGGCGACACCATCGGGGCATCCGGCGGGGCATCGGGCTTGGCCGGAATAGGGAGGCCGTCGATGCGGAAGCGGCCGAAACCTTCGTCGGGGCACTCGCCCAGAGCGAGGCGGGTAGCCAGTGCCGCACGCACTCTTGCGGCGTCCGGGCCGCCGATGCGAATCACCGACCCGGCCTTGATGGCGCGCTGGGCCATCCGAGGCAAACCGGTGGCCGCATTGAAGCCAAACAACGCAACGCCCTCGCTGAGACTCTGCTCATCGACAAGCTCGGCATGGTCGATGCCGGCCAGCGTGGCAACGGTCGCGGCGTCGATACGGTCGTGAAAGTTGCCGTAGCCATCGCGCGCGATGAGGTCGCTTTCGAGCAGCAGGGTGAAGCCTGAACCGACGGGGGTAACTGGCGTCGGCATGGGCAGCCAGCGGGCATGTTCGATGACCAGCGGGCGGCCGCCCCGCCCGCTGCGCAGCCATTGTCCATCCAGTGCCTGAAGCACATTGCCGAGGGTTTGTGCCTGTGCGGCGTTGGTGACGATCAGGTCGGCAAGGAAGGAGGTGTTTTCGGCAATTTCTTCAGTGCTGAACAGGGCCTGTTTGCTGCCGTTTTCTGTGCTGGGTACTTGCGTGTGCAAGCGTTCAAGAATTTGTGGTCGGTAGCGTTGCCAGCTCTTGCCGGGTGCGGGCTGGAAGAGAAATTCATCAAAATTCGGGCGCTTCAATTTTTCAGCGGGGCGCTCGCCAACACCCAAAGTGATCTGGTCGACTTCGCGGCGTGCGCCCAGGCTGGCGTCGTTGCCGCCGTGGCGCGCCCACCAGGGAATTCGGCCAGCCGGTGCCATGGCCTTGGGGGTGCCGATCGACAAGGGGATCGGCAGTACCTCAAGGGAGGTTAGTTCATCGTCACAATAGGCTTCTGCTTTAGGAGGCAAGGGCAGCCCGTCTCCCCAAGCGAGGCTGGGGTCGAGCAGGCCGCGCGCCCAGTCGGCGCGGTCCAGGGCGAGGCAGGCCGCAGTGGCCGCCCCGCGCAAGCTGCGCCCTCGGATGAAGGCATCGGTGGCAATGGTGTTGCCGGGGTGACCGGTACGCGCGAGGCAAAGGGGGTCGCAGTTGCGCAGGACCAGGCGTAGTCGCGCCGGGTAGGACACCGGCAGCGCTTGGGCGGGCGATGTGTCGTTTGCGCATTCTTCAAGCCGCCAACGAACTCGGCCATGGCCGCGGTTACGCCCGCCACCCAACTGGCGGCAGCGTCCGATGATGGCGCGCAGCAACGCCACGTCATCGCCTGTGCTGCCCTGTGCCAGCGCCGCCTGCATTTCAAAGCATGCCCCGGCGGGAATGTATTCGACGAAACGCAGGGTGTCTTCCTGCGCACTGCCGGTCGATGGATCAATACGGGTGCTGCCCCACAGAAGCGGATCAAGAGACTGGTTCAGGTACCCACTGGTGAGCTGCAGGCTGCCCTGCCCCGTACCATGGCGGCCAAAAAGGTGCTCAATGCGCTCCCGTGGCATGACTTCCGAATCCAGGCGTCCCCATTCAGCAGCCGTCTCGCGCAATACGCCCTTGAGGTGACTCGCTGGCAACACAGGCCAGCCGCGCCGGTCGCGCACCTGAACGGCGTCGATATCGCCGCGGCCGGTGCCGGTGCCGATGTGCAGGTCTTCAAGAACTTCAATAGTCAGCTTCCAACGTTTCATGATGCAGTCTCCCGTTCATCCTTGCGCTGGCCCAGCTTCTCGATTTCAAGTTGCTCCACCAGATCAGGCAGAGTGCTCATCCGGAGGCCGTTTTCAGTCGAGGTAAAGGGGGCATGGATCCCCGTTGCATTAAATGCTTCTTTCATCCCCTTCGGGAGTTCACACCAAGCCAGTTCGGCGAGGTTGGGACCCAGGCGCAAAATTTCGACGAAACGGCGCAACTGTGAGCGCGCTACATCGCTCCGCTTGCCGAGATCTCTCGACTGTTCGAGGAGCGTCTGGAGGCTCCCAGTGCCCAGCACGGGATAGGGCTTGCCGCTCAGGACAGCACCTGCCGCCAAACTCTCGGCTCGGCGCTCTGCAATCGGGTCGTCGACCCAGGCGTTGGTGGTGATGTGCCAGTCGGCCACCGAGCCAATCGCAGGTTCCCCACGGGAACGCTGCTTGGCGCTATCGGCCAGGGCTTCCGCCATGGCGTGCAGGCGGTTGAACGGAAACTGGGCCTTGGCGATGGCGACGCCCGCGCCGATATCCAGCGGCTTCCCGTCGCACAGCGGATGCGCGCGCAGCGCCTCGGCATAGGCGCAGACGAAGGGTAGCGCGTGTTCGGCAGAACAGACCAGCAGCAGATCGTCCCCGCCCAACATGAGCAACTGGTAGTGTTTCGGGAATAACTTGAATACTTGATCGAGTGCTTGCACCAGGGCGCGTCGCACTGCGACCCGCATGCTGTGGTAGAAGTGTTCGCCGTGCGCTTCGCCACCCAGATCGCAGGGGGAGCCGCCTGTCCTTTTTCCCTTCCATTGCTGGTAGCGCTGACCGACACCGTTGCCGTCGGCATGGATGACGGCGAGGTAGCCGGCGCTAGTGACATTATTAAGGTCATCTGGCGGCTCGTCGCTACGAGGAATGTCGCCAGCCTGCTCGAGGATACCGATCAAATCGGTGGGGTGGTCGCGGAAGCGCCGGCCGCGCTCTTCCATCTGTTGCTCTTCCACCCCCATAAACTGCTGCTCTTTCGCTCCGGCAATTCTTCTCCGGTTGGCGGCTGGTGTATTACCCAGCGCGTGGCTGACCTGAAACGCTGGGTGCTGGAACAGGCACTCGCCCCGGTCGGGTTGCGCGGGTTTGTCGCCATCAAGGCGCGCCTCGACGAGGATTCCTGGAAGGCGTTCGGTGATGTGCTCGGTGGCCTGCCGCAGGAAACGCTCGGCGTCTTCTGGTTTGACGAAGGTGGCAATGAAGTGACCGCCGTCTCGCACCAGTACGCCATGGCTGCGGTATATGCTTGCAGGGTCGTCGATTAGCACGGCCTGCTTTGGATTGCCATTGGCTGCTAAGGCCCGAGCTAACGGATCTTCCGGCACAGATGCTGGCATATGCTTCAGCAGCGTGGAATCAGGCACTGCGCCGCAGTCATGTGCGATCTCGGTGAGTTCGACGCGAAGAGTTTGGCCGATGGCGGAATTTGCGCCGAGCATGGCACGCAGCCTGGGCGATGCAAACAGGAAAGTCTGGATGCGCTTGAATTCGAGTTCGACTTTGTGCATGAAGATTGATTTCCAGTTTGCGGTTCAAAGGAGGGAGCGCGGGATGTTGGAGTGTGCCGGCGGCCCAAACCATCCGGCTATGGCGAAGTTTGTTCGGGCATTTCTCTAGACAAGGCGATTTCCGCTGGCGCATGTCATGGCGCCGTGCCTATCGCTTTCTGCACCAGTTCATAGATGCCCCGACTGCTGCCGACCCCGCCCACTTCTGTGGCGCGCGTCCAGCGCTTCTTGCCGTCGTAGTAAAAGTCGATGCGCGCTTCATGCCCTTCACCGGCGAAGCTGAGCCGTAGCAGGTACTGGAGGGCCTCGGCCCCGACAAGCCGGACCCCAGTGCCGGCGAGCGCTGCCTCGACCTTGTTTCTGAAATCCTCCAGAAAGGGATCGAGGGTGGCGGTCGATTCGTTAGCCGTGGAGACCAAGACCTCGCGCATGAGGGAAACGCACTCTTCCACCATCACCAGATCACCCTGCGTTCCCGGGGCGGCGCCGATGGTCGATACCTTCAGGCTCCCCTTGTACTGATACTGAACCGTCGCTACTTTGTCGCCTTGGCTGAGATGGTAGCGTTCGCAATACTGCAGGTGATCCAACCGGTCGATGGCGATCCCCACGGATGCCCATACGTTGCGCAGGGCCAGGTGGTACTTGAACAAACCTTCCTTCCCGGGGCTGAACGAGAGTCGCTGCCAGTCATCGTCCGACGCTACCACTTGCGCCGCTGATTCATTCCCGATGACAGTCGGCGCTGGCGTGACGGCGCCCCATCGGATCCCGGTCGTCGCGTTGAACTTCGGCGCATTGATCGTCAATAACTGATTTTTGGCACGGGTGATGGCGGTGTAGGCCCAGCGAAAGAAATCCTCGTTGTCCTCGCCGCGCGTGCTGGAGAAGCTAACCACGGCCGTTTCCCATTCCCCTCCCTGGGCCTTGTGGCAAGTCAGGGCGTAGCCGAATTTCACCTGCAAGGCGTTGAACCAGGGATCGTGGCGGATTGCCATCCGGAACTCGGCCGTTCTCGTTTTGAGTTTCGGGTTCCGCTGCCGGAAGTCGACCAGGAGCGCGCGCTGCTCGACCGGCGTCAATTCGCGCTCGGGGGAATCGAGCAGATTCTCGAGAACGAGGGATTCCACCCGGGCCGTGTGTCCGTTTGCTTCGCGATATGCGAGCACAACCTTCCGGAACATCAATTCGACCGGATGCTCCACCCCTTTGATCGGGACTCGGCGCACTTCGGCAGACGGAGCGACTTCTACAATCTTGACCAGATCACCGTTTAGAAGGCCCGTCGTCGGCGAGTTCTTGTTGACCAGCAACAGATCGTCTGTTCGCAAGGCCGCCTTGTCGTCGTTCCAGAGCCTGCCGCGCACGGCACGGTTAAATTCAAGAGCTTGCGCGTTGGTATGGGTGATCAAGACCGAACTTGATGTGCTTCGGTAGGCGTCGACCACATGGCTCACCGCCTCCGGAATCGTGACAGCAAAGATCTGATCATTTGCCGGGGGTATGCTGAAAGACGTGAATTCGCGCTTGCCGATCGCATCCCTCAATGACGTTGCGCATTCCAGTACGGCACTGCCGCTGGCCTGCCGCATGATCTCTTTCAACTCGAACTCTTCGCAATCGAGGCCGAAGGTCTCTTTCAGGTAGGGGGCAGAAAGCGCCGGCGACAGGCCCTCTCCCACCGGTGGCAACTGCGCCGGATCACCGATAAAAACGATTCTTGCGCCTTGCCCTGCCGATCGGCCAGGGCGCCCCAATCGCGCATAGTGGATTAGGTCAGCCAACAGGCGGCCGGAGCCGAATTGGAGCACATCGCCCTTGCTCTCCCGATCCCCGACCAGCGAGGCTTCGTCAATGACGAAAACGGTCTCGCCAGGATCATCCTGCTTGAGGGGGAATATCAGACGAAGGCCCGAATCATTGGAGGATTCCGCGTCTTCAAAGACTTCGACATCGCCCAGCGAATAAATCTGGCGATGTACCGTGCTGGCGGCGGACTTTGTTTTCGCTCCCAGAATCCGGGCTGCACGACCGGTCGGCGCCAACGTGGCAAAGGGTCTGTTGGCTTGCACCAGACGCGTGATCAGGGTCGAAACCAAGGTGGTCTTGCCGGTACCCGCGCTTCCGCGCAGGATGAAGACTTGCCTGTCTGTCCCGAGAAAGGCGGTAAAGAGGTCAGCCCCAAGTCCTTGGGATGGCGTCAACGAATGCATCCGTGCCCTTTCTCAATCCAAACAGCGAAACCGCCGCCTATCCATATGCCGTCGCTCATAACCTGCTTGGATATGTCACGGTTATTGGGCACCAAGCTATCGATTGTATGCCGTTCCGCTCGGCTACCTACGCAACTGCTTTTGGTGGGACTTTCTCCTTTGCACAAAGTGGCAGTTCAGGTTTCGGTTGATAGACATATGATCTTGGTCTTTCTTCTCCCTCGTTTCCATGTCATCATTCGCTTCTCGGGGCTCAAAGTCTAAGCCCGAAATTCTTGGCGATTTCGACGGAGGTAGTCATGAGCAACACGGAGCGCATCTACCAGATCGATCAGATGCTGGCCGACCGCAAGTTTGTTCCCCGTCAAGAGCTTCAGGAGCGGCTGGGGGTCTCATGGGCGACGCTGAAGCGCGACCTGAACTATCTCAAGGATCGCCTCAACGCACCGATCATCTTCGACCGGGACCTGGGCGGTTATCGATTCGAGACTGAGGGGAAACGCGTCGGCCGCCAGTATGAGTTGCCCGGCCTTTGGTTCTCCGCTGAGGAAATTCATGCCCTGCTGACCATGCAGCACCTGCTGTCGAATCTCGATACCGGCGGCTTGCTCGGGCCGCAGATCAAGCCCCTGCTTGCGCGCCTGACAGGTTTGTTGGGCACGGCCGACAACCCGGCGGAGGAAGTGCAGCGGCGGATTCGCATTCGCACGGTCGGCGCACGAGAGTTCCACCTCCAGCATTTCCAGGCCGTCGGGTCTGCGCTGCTCAGGCGCAAGCGGCTGGTCATCCGCTATCACGCCCGAGGCACCAACGAGTCCACCGAGCGGGAAATCTCCCCCCAGCGCCTGGTCCACTACCGCGACAACTGGTATCTCGATGCCTGGTGCCATCTGCGCGATGGACTGCGGGCCTTTTCGGTCGATGCCATCGAGCACGCCGAGATTCTCGACCGCCGTGCCAAGGACGTCGCGGAAAAGCGCCTCGACGAAGTGCTCGGTTCAGGTTACGGCATCTTTTCCGGTGACGATCTGTCCTGGGCGACCCTGCGCTTCACACCAGAACGCGCCCGATGGGTGGCGTCCGAGCGTTGGCATCCGAAGCAGGAGGGGCGACTGCTGAAGGATGGCAGCTACGAACTCAAAGTTCCCTATGCCGACGACAGAGAACTCATCATGGACATCATGAAATACGGCGCGGATTGCAAGGTCATCAGTCCGCAGGCGCTGGTGAAACGGGTGGCGGCCGAGTTCGAGCGCGCACGAAGCCACTATTCGGGATAGTTGGGCGCGTCTGGTGAGCCCGGATACCCGCAGCATTGATGCTGCCGACGTCATGGCTGATGTCGGGAACAGCCAGACCTCCCGGATCGTGGCTGCCTGAAATTGCGCCATTTCCCAGATACACCCTCTTGAAGGAGCGAACCCAGTGACATATCGAGACCTTTTGCAACTGCTGAACGACCCCGAAACGCTGAACCGCATTCGCCAGGAGCTTCAACGTCGCCAGGCTGTCCTGATCGAAATGGCCCTGACCGGGAGGGTCGCCGATGCGACTGACCGCGCCAACATTCTTCTGTACTTTCGTGATGGTCAATTGCCCGGTCGCCCAACGGCGATCGAAGGTGTCTTGAAGAACTTTGCTTCCAGTGCCCTCTCCTACGCGCCGATTCGGCGCTCTTTGGCCTCACGAATCGGATCCAATCCGACTGCGACAAGCATTGCCCGCGCACTGGCGGCCGAGTTTTCCAATACTCGGTTCCTCAGTGACGCGTCCTGGGCTCCGGCCGAAATGAAATCACTGTCGATGCTGGTAGCAACCGATCATGGCCTGACTGCGGACATGCTTGGAGGGAAGACTCTCCATTCGAGAATATTGGGGGTTCTTCACGATGGGGCGCGGAAGCTCGAAAATTTTGGCAACTCGGGATTGGGTAGATTCTATGAAGATGTCGAGAAGCACCTGGCGAATCCCGAAGTGGCCTGGCAGTACCTTGAAAATTTCGCTGACGGCGTGCGCCAGGTTGGCCCGGCACTGACGGCTGATTTCATGAAGAACATTGGGTTCCACATGTTTGTGAAACCCGATTTTCACTTTCTTCGGCAGTTTCCAAGACTGGCTGAAGTGGATACCGCCTATTCTCCTCGGGACTCATTCATCCTGGGTTGGGAGCTCGCATCATTGCTGCGGATACCGGCGTTCGTTCTGGATCACACGCTCTATCAATGGGGACGCCATGGTGACAAAGGCACCGGGACCACGACGCCCAAAGGCCGGCAAGATTCCATTGCAACAAAGCCACAGCCGGCACCGGCGGCACAGCCAGTCGCAGTTGCGCCGGCGGGGGTAACTATCTCGTCTCAGGTGCTCGACTCCTTGCTGCGAATTCCGAAGTGGCGAGAGGAATGTACCAAGATAACGGTTCATCGCCAGGAACAGCTCACGAAGATTCTCGCGAAGTATGACCATCGATCCCTACCCATTTCCCATTTTACGAAGCAGCACCTGAGTGACTCCAAACTGCGCAATGCAGATGCCTACCCCGCAGTGTGCGCATTGCTCTGCGGAATACTGGAGCGATCCGGCGAGTCCCTTCGTCTGAAGCCGGGAATCGTGCTGGGCGAGCGACTGCTTCCCTGATACCGCGACCAGGACGGACTGCACGCGTCAAGCCTTTCCACAAAGTACCCCATCAGCTTGGCGGATGGTACAGTCGGCACCCCACCACGATATTCCGATGACGTATGGCCCTTCTGACTCCCAGTAATCGTCCATCGCTGCGCAACGACGCCGGCCTGTTCCGCGAGCTCGATGTCCTCGACCGGCTTCAGCAGTCCTTGCCGGACACCTACGAGATTTTTCACAGCATCGAGTGGCACAGCATCCACGACGGGGATGACCGCCACGGGGAAATCGACCTGGTCATCCTCGGTCCCACCGGCAGCATCCTGCTCATGGAGGTCAAGGCCGGTAAAGTCGTCCTGAGGGACGGCAGCATGTTCAAGCTGTACTCGGCCGAAGAGAAGGATGTCGGCCGGCAATGTCGCGTCCAGTATTCGGCCATGGTCAATCGCCTCAAGGAAGCCAGGCTGCGTACGCGGCTGACCAACTGTCTGGTGCTACCGGACTACACACTTGGTGATGCTCACATCGTGGCCATACCGCGCGAACGCATTATCGACGCCAGTGATTACGACAATCTCGGCACGCGAGTCCAGGACATTCTGGCTGGCGAACACGGCAACGCCGATCGCGATGCCCTGCGGCATTTCCTGAAAAGCGAGTTCAGGGTCTCGACCAATCTCTCGGTACTTCGCGATCAGATCAAAGGCGCTACCCATCAGCTGGCAGATGGGCTGGCGATATGGGTGCCCAGAATCAATGCGCCGTCTGGGACCATCCGTATCCAGGCCACCGCCGGTTCAGGCAAGACTCAGCTGGCAGTGCGCCTGATGGAGGATGCCGTCGCGCAGTCGCAGTCGGCCCTTTATGTCTGCTACAACCGAACGCTGGCCGACCACATGATCGCCATTGCCCCGACGCGGGCCATCGTGTCGAGCTTTCATGAGCTCTGCGTCGACCATTACCGCCGCCGTTATGAGGAGCCGGATTTCACGACCTCTGCCATCTTCCCCAAGATGACCGACGCCTACATTGCCGATAGCGGGACGTTTGCTCCCCGATTCGATCTGCTGGTCGTCGACGAGGCGCAGGACATCGATCCGGGCTGGATGGGCAGTCTGCTGCCGCAACTCAAACCGGATGGCCGGCTGTATGTCATGGAGGACGATGACCAGCGTCTGTATGACCGCGACGCCTTCGATCTGTCCGATGCCGTGACGATCACGTGTCGCGACAACTATCGCAGCCCGCAATCGATCTGCCAGGTGATCAACGCCTTTGCGCTCGCCGAGATTTCAGTCGTCAGCCGGAATCCGTATCGGGGTGAATTGCCCGGATTTCATGTCTATGCCCCGGACAAGGGCGCGATCGACAAGACCGCAGAGGTGGTTGCGGGACTACTCGCGCGCGGGTTCGGGATCGCCGATATCGTGGTGCTGACCGGGCACGGCCGCAGCAAATCGGCGCTGCTGAATGCAGAGCATATCGGGCCCCACAAGACACGCCGCTTCACCGGCGCCTTTTCGAAGAACTCCGATCCGATCTGGACCGAAGGCGAACTGCTCGTGGAGTCAGTGTTCCGCTTCAAGGGGCAAAGCGCCTCGGCGGTTGTCTTGAGTGAAGTGGACTTTGTCGAATTGTCCCCGACGGAGCGGCGCAAACTTTTTGTGGGGCTGACCCGCGCTCAAATGGCGGTGGAGATCGTTGTCTCCCCGAGCGCCGAAGCCGTATTTGCGGCACTGCTTGCTGGTTGATGGCACTCCATTCGGTCTTGCGCCAGCCTTGTCGCCCTATGAAGCTTTTGCCAGGGAAATGAGTTTCTTCGTCCATGGAGATTGATAACCACCCGATTCCCGACACCATCGTCGATGCATTCTGCCGATTGGTGGACAAGCTCGACTCTGGGCTGGTAGTGGCGATGTCCGCAGAAAATCAGAAACTGTTTCAAGGACATCGAATCATCCTGAAGAATGTCCCGGTGGCGCGTCAGCGCATCAAGTTGCTGCTCAAAAACGAGCGCCAGCTTGACAGCGCGGCAGCCATACTTCTTCGCAGCGTCGGCCTTTTCAGAGCCGTTGTGACTGTTCTTTCCGAATCGGCATTGGAGGCCGGCTTTTCAAGCTTGGCGACCTATTTTGGCGAAGCGGATTTTCTGGCGGCGGCACTTCTCGACGAACGCGAGTCGACACGCAAACTAGCCCACGAGTTCATTTCCGGATGGGACGGTCAGCTCTCGGACGAAGCCCGGCGCAAGCTTGCAGCGGAAGACCTCCGCACGGAATTCACGGTGTTTCTCTCCAGCATGAAGGAGTTGCTTGGCGACGTATTGCCCGCTGTCGTCCCCACTGTCCAACGTGAGGGCCGGGACGAGAAAGGGAAATTCGACGCCGCGCTCGAGGCAGCCAAAGCCGATTTGGCGCGTCAGTCTCAGCGGCATGCCCGGGATCAAAAGGATCTCCAGAACAAGATCGAACTGGAGCAACAGGAGATCAAGCGACTGCGGACGCAGTTGGCTGATGCCGGCGCTGAAACCAAAGTCCTCAAGGCCGGGTTATCGGAGGTTCAGCAGCAATTCGGGAACCTGCAAACGTCTGTGCAGCAGCGCATTGATGACGGCGTCAGCACGGCTTTGTCCGGCCGGCTGCGCCAATGGCTGATGCCTGTAGTCAAGGTCGAAGATGCGCTGGCACAGTCCAGGCAGAGCGATCTGTTGGCCCGGGCAGTTGAGGCGCTGACGAAGCAGCGCGTGGTCGACCGCCATTCTGGAAACCTTGCGGAGCTGACCCGAGCCATCGAGGAAAGACGGCAGATGCTCGCTGAGATAGAGCGCGCGCGGATCGAGGCACTGAAGCCGATACCCGAGCTTGCGAGCATCGCGGCCGCTCTTGAGCGCGAAATCGGCCACCTTGGGCGCCAGCTCGGGCTGCCGGGTGACCAGGCAAGCACGACAGGATCGGCCCTGCTGGCAAGAATCAATGCCGCGGTTTCTCTCGATGAACTGTCGACGGTGCGCCAGTTCATCCAACAGGCCGCCACTTACGCGCTGCTGCGCCGGGATGAACTTCACCGGTTGTATCGTGCGACCAATGACAAGGCGGGCCTGCTCTACGACACGATTCAGCTACCGGGTGAGGATCGTTCCGGGCTGCCAGCGACGAAGTATTTCCACCCGCTTCATGCGGCAGCGCAGGGACAGCCCTTTACGCTGTTTATCGATGGCCACAATGTTCTCTTCCTGCTTGAGGGTCGCTTCGGCCACTGGTTCGAGAAAGGCATTCCCGGGCGCAAGGCACGCGTGGAATTTGCAAACAGCCTGCTGCCCATTTTTGACAAACCGGGCGCCGATGTGATGCTGTTTTTCGATGGGAATGACGCCACAGAGCAGTCCCTTTCGGATTACGTGCGCGTCTTCTATTCCGGCGGTACGGGCGACCATCGGGCCGACAACGCTATCCTCGAACATATTTCCTTCTGCCTGCAGGCGGCGGTGTCGACGCCGATCTGCCTGGTCACCAAAGATGGCGATTTTGCCCGCCAGGCGGGCGCCATGGGCGTCACCATCATGGATCCGGAAGAATTTGCGACATTACTCGAGATCGCGGCAGACGGACCTTCAGTGATGGCCACGCCGCCAACATCAGCGACCGGAAAAGGATTGATGCGTGATTGAACCCGGAAAGGAGCGGGCGCCAGTCAAGATTGGCGTGCGCCTTGGCGATATCGTCAAGCAGGTGGATTGCGATGCAATCGTCAATTCCGCCAACCAGAATCTGCGCGCGGGCTCGGGTGTCTGCGGCGCGATCCATGCCGCGGCGGGCCCGGAACTGGAAACCTTCAGCCATGCGCTGGCGCCGCTCGGTCTCGCAGAAGCAGTTGCGACGCCGGGCTTTCGCTTGCCCAATCGGGTCGTGATTCATGTACGCGGTCCCAAGTATCACTTTGACCCCGAACCCGCGCGACACCTGGCCACGGCGATGAAGAATGTGCTGCTCCTCGCGAATCAGAACAAGGTCGTACGCGTGGCTGTTCCCGGAATCTCCATGGGGGTCTATGCCTATCCGCCGGCGGAGGCAGTGCCCATTCTGGTTCGAGCTGCTTATGAGACCGGCGACGATCTTCACCACCTGCAGGAGATCCGTTTCGTGGTGGTGGATAAAGCTATCAAGACCTTGTTCGAGGAGCAAATCGCTCAATGGGAGTTGGGCACTCGCCAGGACACCGAGGCGGAGGTCTTGCGCGAGGCAAGCGGCAAAGCCATCTCGCCGCGCCTGATCGAGGCCGTCCGGGCAAAGTATCGCCTCGCGTGGTCAGGAATCCACGGCGTGAGCCATTGGGCAAGGGTGAGAAAAGTCGGACTGCAGATCGCCGGGGCGACAGGCGCGCGACCTGACGTGGTGGAACTGTTTGCCTTTCTGCACGACAGTTGTCGTCACGGAGACGGTCGTGATCCTGATCATGGCCGACGAGCGGTCGAGTTCGCGCGGCAACTGCGCGGCGAGTGCTTTTCACTCGACGACGAGGGTTTCGCGCTCCTTTGCGAAGCCATGGAGTTGCACAGCAAGGGATTGATGGACGCGGACGTCACCGTTCAGACCTGCTGGGATGCGGACCGACTGGACCTGGGGCGGGTTGATATTCAGCCCGAGGCAGAAAGGCTTTGCACCGACGCAGCGCGGCAGATGCTGAAGTCGGGGCTCTTCGGCCTGAAGGCAGCCGAGTAACGACAATGAAACTTCTCTTCCTGGATTTCGACGGCGTTCTTCATCCAAATTTCTGCCAGGAAGAGCACTGCTTCAGTCGCACCGGGTTCCTGATGGAGGCGCTTGACGGGTTCGCGGACGACGTGGAGGTCATCGTTTCCTCCAGTTGGCGGCTCCACAGGCCGGCCAGTTTTCTACTGCAGAAGCTGCCGGTGTCTCTTGCGCCGCTGGTGGTCGGTTTCACGCCCGAAGTTGAGCCCGGGCGACATCAGCGTTATCGGGAAGTTCACGCTTACCTGAAGACTCGAGATGACCAGGTGATTCAGGAAACTGTACAATAAACGTTAATGCTTTCATTAAGGGAGTCATCATGGCCTTGCGAACAAGTGACGTCGTGCCGATCAGCGAAGCACGTGCCCGACTGACCGAACTGGCGGAGGAAGTTGTCGGTGAAGGCGCGGAAAAAGTCTTGACCAAGAACGGGTCAAGCTTTGTGGCCATTGTCGATGCACGCAAACTGGACTACTACCACGCGCTTGAGGAAGAGCATGCAAGCCTGGTTTTGCTGGACGAAGCCGAAACCGGTTTACGCGAGCTGTTGGCCGGGAAGCGGGTATCGACCGATGCATTGATGTCGGCACTGGCGGACTAATGACGCTAAAGGTGACTGCGAGGACTGAAGCCGCCCCGAATTTCCTTCGCAACCTGGAAGCGGCGCGCCTATTTTTCGTCGAACAGGATGCCGATTCTGCGACCTCGCGCTTTCGCAAGCTCAAGGAAGAGTTGCGTGAAATGATCGCCGTGGTGAGCTGGTCGCCCGCCAGTGGCCGTCCAGCACGTTTTCTTGGCGGGCGTTCAGCTCAAGCGCGGTTGCGGGTCGAGTCGGTACAAGCGCTTGCGACAGAGGCGGGCCTGCCAAATTTGCGTGAGTACGTGTTAAACCGGCACATTGTCTTGTACGCCCATTCCGACGTTCAGGTGGTGTTTCTTGCGCTGAAGCATCAACGGCAACTCATGTATTCCGCCGAGGGCTAATGGGCCTTGCCCAGCCCGCTGTCATCGGGCGCATTCTGTGAGCCCCTGACCCCGTATCTTGTCTCCCATGCCCCGGCAATGACGCCGGACGAAAAGGAGACACGATGCCGAACAACAACTCCCCGCAGGTTCTGATCACGCCGCTTAAGCCGGCGCTGATCCTGGGCATGGCCCAGAAACTCCCCGTACTGGTGCGGGTTCAGACGCCCGATGCGCCGCCGTTGGACATGCCGGTGCGCAAGCCCTACCACTTGGCGCTGGTAATCGACCGCTCGGGGTCCATGTCCGGCGCGCCGATCCGGGAAGCGGTGCGCTGCGCCCGCCACATGGTCGACCGCCTAGCACCCTCGGATCAGGCATCGCTCATCGTGTTCGACGACCGCGTCAAGACGCTGGTCGGCGCGCAACCCGTGCGTGACCGCAAGGTCATGCACATGGCATTGAGCGGAATCCACGAAGGCGGCTCCACCAATCTTCATGGCGGCTGGAAAGCCGGCGCCGATTGCCTGCTGTCGGGAGCCGCGGATTCCGCGCTCGCCCGCGTCATCCTGCTCTCGGACGGCAACGCCAATGTCGGCGAGATCACTGAAGCCGAACCCATTGCCGCCCTGTGCCAGGAAGCCGCGATGAAAGGCGTCACCACCTCGACCTATGGCCTGGGCCGCGACTTCAATGAGGACCTGATGGTCGGCATGGCCAAGAGCGGACAGGGCAACCACTATTACGGTGACACCGCCGCCGACCTGTTCGAGCCCTTCGGCGAAGAGTTCGACCTCATCTCAAACCTGCATTCGCGCCACGTCAAGCTGGCCCTCGGCGCGCCGGAAGGCGTAAAGATGACTCTGCTGAACGACTACCCGGTGGAAGAACGAGAGGGTTTCCCATTGATTCGCCTGCCCGACATTCCCTACGGCGCCGAAGCGTGGGCCATCATCGAACTGGAAATCCCGGCCGGGCTCGCACTGGAGTCGGGCAACCAGCTCCTGCAGGTCGGTGTCACCGCCTCCACCCCGGAGGGCGAGCCCATCGCTTTCCCCGAGGCCAGCCTGACACTCAAGGCGTTGTCACCCGCCGCGTGGGACGCCGTGCTGCCCGATCCTTTGGTGGCCGGGCGCCTCGCCGAGCTTGCCGTGGCACAACTGCTGGTGCAGGCACGCATGGCGGCGGATGCCGGCGACTGGGAGGCCATCGACCGCATGCTGGCCGACGCCCGGCAGCGCTATGCGCAATTCCCCTGGGTGATCGAGGTGCTGGAGAGCGCCGAGGAGATCGCCCAGATGCGCGACATGGCCCGGTTTTCCAAGGAGTCGCTGTACTCCTCGCGGAAGATGCATAGCCGGCTGTCGGCCAAGGATGAGGGCATGGCAATGTCGGAAGAGAGTGCCAAGGCGTCCTATCTGCGCCGCAAGAAGGCCCAGGGCAAGGCGCAGTTCGATCAGCCGGATGACCGGCAAGCGTAACTTGGGGGCCCCACAGAGCGGCTACCGAGCATGTCATACTCGCAAGGTTGCAGCGTGGGATTGGCTCGTTAGGCCAACGACGCCATGGGTCGATACATAAATTCAAGGCCCTTGATGGAGGCAGCTGGCTTCACTGGCAAGCCCAGGGGAATTCTGTGCATCAATTGTTCGCGGCCACACGAAAGTCGGCGCTGGCGGGACGGCGGGAGGGGCGGTATCCATGACTGATGTTGGCCAAGAGAAGCGAACCAAGTAGTCGATGACGAATAGCCTCGACTACTACGACCAGCATGCAGCGGAATTCTTTGCCGCCACAGTGTTGGTGGATATGGGCGAGCTGCACAAGCGGTTTCTCGCCCATGTTCCGGCTGGCGGACTCATCCTGGACGCTGGATGTGGCTCAGGCCGAGACGCCAGAGTATTCCTTGAGAAGGGGTTTCGCGTCGTCGCTTTCGACGCTTCTGCTAGCTTGGCCGCCTTGGCTGGTAGGCATATCGGGCAGGAAGTCCAGGTTCGAGGTTTTGCGGATGTTGCGGAACGTGCGTGTTATGACGGAATCTGGGCGTGCGCAAGCCTGCTACATCTGCCAACTGCCGAAATTCCTGCTGCGATTCTGAGCTTGTGGAACGCACTAAAACCCGGCGGCGCTTTCTATTTCAGTCTCAAGCAAGGGTGCGGTGAGCGCGAGCAATGCGGCCGCAAATTCACTGACGCCGATTCAGGGTCCGTCCAAAACTGGCTACGCACGTTGCCCGACGTTGCTGGTAATGATTGCTGGATCACCGACGACCAGCGACCCGAGCGAAGCGAACAATGGGTCAACGTACTGGCTTTTCGCAAGCACGTCCCGTCGGACAAACTGGTCACTGGTGGCGAAAATCCATTCCTGCCGCATCTTTGTTCGGCGATTCGCCAAGCTGCTGAAATCGACATCGCCGTTGCGTTCACCAAAGTGACTGGCTTGCGGCTCTTGCTACCTGATCTTCACGACGCGCTGGGCAATGCGGCGGAGGGAACGCGGCCGCCGGCTCGCATCCGATTCTTGACCAGCGACTATCTCGATGTCACGGATCCCGAGGCTTTGCACCTGCTTATGCTGCTCCAGGAGCAGGGTGCACAGGTCCGAATGTTTGAAGCAGCAAAGCGAAGTTTTCATCTGAAAGCCTATCTCTTCGCCCGTTTCGATGGCCCTGAAATGATAAGCGGAACAGCCTTCATAGGCTCCAGCAACATCAGTCGCCAGGCGCTGCAAGACGGACTCGAATGGAATTATCGTGTCAGTTTCCCAGGCGACAACGGCTTCCTCGAAACGCGTGATCGCTTCGAGCAGTTGTTCGTTCACGCCAATACGACGCCCTTGACCGATACGTGGATAGCGAAGTACGAGTCGCGCCGGGTGCCACCACCACGCGCCATCGCGCCAGGCAGTCAAGAACTGGAAGAGCCGCCCACACCGACGTCGGTGCAGGTCGCAGCGCTGGAGGCGCTGCTGAAAACCAGGCGCGACGGCTTTCGTCGCGGCCTGGTGGTTCTTGCCACCGGTCTTGGCAAGACCTGGTTGGCCGCTTTCGATGCCGAGAAGGTAGGTGCTGGTCGGGTGCTGTTCATCGCCCACCGTGAAGAAATTCTGAATCAGGCAGCGGAGACCTTTCTCCGCATTCGGCCGAAGGCGCGGACCGGGTTCTACATGGGGCAATTACGGGATGTCGAAGTTGATGTGCTCTGCGCTTCGGTGCAGACCCTGAGCCGCGCTGTGCATCTCGAACGCTTTGCGCCGCGGCACTTTGATTACATCGTAATTGACGAGTTTCATCACGCAGCGGCGGCAACTTATCGGCGCGTGATCAACTATTTCACGCCACGTTTCATGCTTGGTCTCACCGCGACCCCGGACCGGACGGACCAGTCCGACATCCTGTCCTTGTGCGACGATAACCTGGTCTTCTCGCAGGATCTGGTAGCCGGAATTGACGCCGAACTGCTCGCCCCGTTTCATTACTTCGGCATCTACGACAGGGAAGTTGACTTCAAATCCATACCATGGCGCAACGGCAGGTTTGATCCGGACGCTCTCTCCAACAAATTGGCGACTCTCGGGCGGTTCCGTCACGCCTTCGCTGAATGGCAAGAGCATGCCCAGCAGCGCACCCTGGCGTTCTGTGCATCAGTGCGCCATGCGGAATTCATGGCTGGGCAATTCGTCAAGGCGGGAGTTTCGTCTGCCGCTGTCTATGCCGGTTCGACATTGAGCCGGGGCGAGGCGTTGACACAGCTGCGTGATCGCCAATTGTCTGTCCTGTTTTCGGTTGATCTGTTCAACGAGGGGGTCGACTTGCCAGAGATCGACACGGTCATGATGTTGCGGCCGACTGAATCGAAGATACTCTTTCTTCAGCAACTCGGACGCGGTCTGCGCAAGTCCGATGGCAAGGACCGGTTGGTGGTGATCGACTTCGTTGGCAATCACCAAAGCTTTCTTCATAAACCGCAGGCGCTCTTCGGCATACCGGCCAATTTCCGGGAATTGGCTCGATTTGCCCGTGAGGTGGAACAGGGCCGGTTCCAACTGCCGAAGGGCTGCTACGTAAATTACGACCTTGAGATTATCGACTTTCTGAAGTCGCTCGACGGTGCAGGTGCAGCCAAGGATTACGAGGCGTTGAAGCAGACCTTGGGACGCCGGCCGACGCTTACGGAATTTCATCGGGCCGGCGCCAGTATTACTGCAATGCGGCGGCAATTCGACGGCTGGTTTGGTTTGGTGAAGGAGATGAGTGATCTTGTCGCTGGAGAGGCTGCGGTCTTAGCTGCGCATCAGGACTTCTTACGGGAAGTGGAAACGACGAAGATGACCCGCAGCTACAAGATGGTGCTGCTTGAAGCGCTGTTTGAGTCAGGCACATGGGGAACGCCGGTACCGCTTTCTGTTGTTGCCGAACGCTCGTGGCAAATACTGCAACGGCGGCGACCATTGCTGGCGGACTTGCCAGATGCCCTGCGTAAATTGAACAGCGGCAGCGAATCTGCCTGGCTCGCCTACTGGCGTGAGAACCCAATCAATGCTTGGACTGGGGGTAACCGCGAAGCTGGTACGCGAGTTTACTTTGCCGTCACCGAAGACTACCTGGCGCCCACATTTGGTGTTTCCGAGGAAGACTCGGCGAATTTTGAGTCCATGGTTCAGGAACTGCTGGACTACCGCCTGGCTGCCTACGAAGCGCGTCGCGTCAGTGCGGGTGCACCTGATAACGTAATTCCATTTCCTCGTTCGACGCGGTCACGAATGGAGATTCCGTATTTTCCAAATCTCAAGATTGCTTGCGGACATTTCAAGACCGGAAGGGCCGATGCCGAGGAGTATCGGAGTCTGGGCATGAACTACGGCAACCTCGATCCGCAGCGGCATTTTATTGCTCGCGCATCGGGGAATTCGATGGATGGTGGCAAGAACGCCATCCGCGATGGCGACTACCTGCTACTTGAACTGATTTCGCCAAGCCGTGCCGGTTCGATTACCGGCAGCATCATCGCAATCGAACGCCAGGATGAATCGGGCGATAACCAATATCTGTTGCGAGTGGTCGCGAAGAAGCCGGACGGGAGTTATCTTCTAAAGGCCAATAACCCAGCCTACGCAGATTTGCCAGCCAACGAGTCAATGCGCACGTTGGCACGCTTCAAGGCGATCGTTGATCCCCTAAAATTTTCTACAGGGCAATTCTTTGCCCGCGAAGAGATTCCGCAGCTCTTCGGCCAGGAATTTAATCCGGGCAACTGGAATGCTGGGCATGTCGTTATCAACGAAGGCAAAGTACATGTCCTGCTTGTTACCATCAACAAACAAGGCCGGGCTGCAGATCACCGCTATGTCGATCACTGGATCGACGAGCGAACGTTTCACTGGCAAAGCCAGAATCGGACTGAGCCAAACGGCGGCAGCGGGCGCAGCCTGATCGAGCACGAGGCGCAGGGCATCGCGATCCACCTGTTCGTGCGAGAAACCAAGCTCGTCAACGGTAAGGCAGCGCCGTTTCTATATTGCGGTCCGGTGCGCTACGTCAGTCATACCGGCAGTAAGCCGATGAACGTCATTTTTGATGTGCCGGAGATGGGGTAGCGGCATCCTTCGCCGTCTCGCCAGCGCCGACTTTTGCTGCGAGACCAACACCAGTATCGGGCTGTGCATGGGGCTTATGGTGTGCGCCTGTCGTGCGCACAGTCGGCATAAATTCGCGCCACCGCCGTCGCGACCCATCCCTGTGGCGCCCCGCCGAACAGGTCGCCGGCACGTTCCTCAGCCTGGGCGAGCGCCGCGGAAGGACGTTCCCCACCTGCGCGCCATCGAGGAATCGATCCGGGCTTGAAAACGGGCCATGATCCAGGGGTGCTCCATACCCAACTCTGCGACCGAAGTACCGGGCGGGACGCCTTTGGCCATGAACTCGACAGTAGCCGCATCCAGCACGCCGACATGCCAGCCGAACTGCCATTGGGGCGCATCACCCAGGAAGTCGACCGATACCAGGCGACCGCTCAGGGGGGCCATGGTGCTGTCCCAGGCACGCATGACGAGCCCGAGGAAGCAACCCCGGATGCGAACGATGTCGCCGGGCTGGAGGGATCAGCCATGTTCGCGCTCCCCGGCCCGGATACGGCCGCAGTTCAGGTGGCCCCATCGCGCCATTTCCGGCAGCGGCGGCAATGATTCGACAAGTCGTGCCGTGATCAAGGCGTTGCTCGTCACGGTCGGGTCTATCGGGTACCCAACAGCCGATCGCCCGGATCGCCGTCTCTTTGATGCTGATGGTTGCGGTGTTTCTGGATTTCGATGCGTCAGTGGGCGACTTGGTTGGTGACACATACACTGGTCGGTACGGTTCCTAACTTCGGTCAAGCCACCCGCACAAGCCACTCCCCGGGGCGCAATCCGAGTGCAAGAACCTCCCCAACCGGGGGCTCGGCTTTCTCCAGCGAGTCGCGCACCCAGGTTACGTCGCGAGATCGTCCATCCCCTGCGACGAGCCACAGGCGCCAAGCTGCGCCGACAGCCAATGCTTGCCTTCGCTCATTTTCGGAAAGGAAGAAGGCTGCATTATCTAAATTCTCTACCCGTTTCACCTCTACCTTCAAGAACCGACCTATGGTGCGGTCGGGTACTAGCAGGTCGTACCCAGCATCGCCCACGAGTCCAGCGGCATGCAGCGCAGGCTTAAGCTTGCCCGACGAGATAGCAGCCTCGACCGCCTCTTTGACGCGTACCTCTTTGTAGGTTTCGTCCCACGCGGCCCTCAGGGCTGCTGCAAACGAGTCCGGTTCGTCATTGAACCAAGCGTCGGCGCTCTCCAGCGCTTTCACCAGAACCGCATCCTCTGCGCGGGCTCCGCCGGTCGCCTGCCGACGTGCCTTTTGCAACCACTCGTCATCGTGAAGCGGTGCCAAGCCAATCGTCGCCGCTCCGGAGGCCCACGGCAAAAGAGTTCCCGTGGTGGACTCCGAGTCAGGAAGAGAGGCCAGCGGAATCTGGCCGTGGGCGAAGGCAAGTGCCGCAACACTTGGGGCTGGTAAGCCTAAGGTGAGGCCGAAGCGAGTCCGCCACAGCGCATGCACGTCGCAGCCAAGCACCTGGAAAGCAGGCTCCTCCGGTAGGGGCTCGGAATGGTCGGCCTTAGCGCGCAGCGTGTCGTAAAGAGCTTCTGTCCAGCCCAGCTTGGTCTGGATCTCCGCTGCTTGGGCCATATACGGAGCGGGGTTTACAGACTGAAACGCCCGCTTGTTGGCCGGCGAAAAATAAACCTGTGGTGGTGGAATCAAGTCCTTGAGCAACGATTCGACCTTTTCCTCATTGACTTCGGTATCTGCGATACTCACCCAGGATGCAGGCGTAATTGGCCGATCGACGTCAATCCGGGACGGATCGACCGATCCAAACTGCCCGAGCCGCTTCGACACTTCGTCACGCCAGGCAGCGCGTTGGGCAGGGTCCATGCGCGTCGCAGCCAGACGTTCGCGCCAACCGGCGACCTCTGCATCGGCGAGTCCGTGTTCCCGCCGAAATCGCCGTACAGCCGGGGGATCTGCCTGATCCGTGGCTGACGACCAAGCCGAAAGCCCACTAGTGAATACATGCACGTATGCGCGGCTATTCGCGCAAAGAAGCTCCGAGAGCGCTCCCGCGGCCGCGGAAAGCTGGAACCTGTCGCCGTCGAACACTAACCACGGCGAAGTCTCTTCATCGCCGGGTATCAGGAAGACATCGTCGCTGTCATCCTTGCCGAGGGTTCCCTTCCTACCCGCAAAGTCGTACTCAAGCCAAACCCGACCTGCGTGCCGTGCACGAAGCAACGCGGCGGCGAGCAGGGCAGACTCCCCATCGAACTTCGGCTGAATGGTGGCGTGTGCAGCCGCAGCAAAGAGATCGGGCAATGCTCGCCAAATCGCGGCGAGGAATGCATCTCGCAGGGCTGGATTCTCCTCCCCCTCCGTTTGACAGGCAGGCACCCCGGGCTCAAACCCCTGAAGTCCGATGGCCGCGGCAAGCCGGGCCGCGTCGCGACGAACCACCCACAGCGCGTAGCCGCCGAACGCGGCAAGCGCGTGGCTCGACTTCCCGTTGTCGAACCAAACCTCCTCCCCGTCCATTCGCCAGGCCATTTCCCGTGCTCGTCCATCTTTCGCGATTCTGCGAACGAGCACGGGAATGTGAGGCCCCCCCTGCTCATCCGGAAGTTCCCTCGCAAGCGCTGTATAGACCAATTCGACCTCTCCAAGCCTTGAGACCAGCAGTTCGGGTCGCGCACGAAGTGCCTGCAACGCGCCGATCGTTCGGCGTGGACTGCCCGCGCCAACCTGGGAAATGCCGAGGTCCGCCATCCAAGGCGCGGCGCACTGCTGACGCTCGATCACGGGGAGCAATTTCGTCCGAAATCCCCTTCGCGGGTCCTGCCACCAGAGATCCGCTGGCCGAATTGGGAATGCACCCAATTCACCCAGAACAAGGTTACCGTTGAGGGCTTCTGGGGAAATCTGCTCGTCGATCCATGGTGTATCCGCTAACAGAGCACGAAGATCTGGAAAGTCATTTAGTAGCGCGCCCAGCGCCCACTCCCACCGATGCAACAGCGCCTGACCGCCGCCCGTGATCGGGATCGACAGCGATGGCGCTCCGTCAGGTCCGAGTGGTACCGGGCCGATGCCGAAGAGCGCTGCTGCGGTCGTAAGCTCAAAGGGCAGATCCGTCATCCACGCTGCTGTGGCAATCTTGGCAAACCGCTCGGCATCTAGAACGGGAGCATCGGGCCATTTCGAATCGAGAACCACGGTGCACGCAGTCGCCCACGATCCACCTACTACGGGGACTTTCAGGCGAGCAAGAGCGCGTGCTGCGCTGGACATTGGGCCCACGTTTGCCAGAAAGCGCCAGTACGGTTTGGGGTTGTCCAGTCCGGGACCTCGACTGACGAGCGAGCCTACGCCACCCAAATTTGGTTGCTCGGTAGCAAGCCGGCACACCGCGGCCAGCAGATCTGCGTGCTCCCCATCATCCAACCCCGGCTCCACGTGAGCGAGCACTTCGGGACGTTCGAACTCAAGCAGCCCAACTTCCTTCAAGTCGCGGCCAGGCATGGGAGCGAACGTGGTGACTTGTGTCCCTTGGTTGCGGAGGGCAAGCGGCAGCGCGAAGCCTTCGGTTTTACGAAGATAGATGCGACGACCGCCCTTTCCAGGTAGGGCCTCGGCGTGGGCTACAATTCGGTCGACATCTTCGCCAGGCTGCTCGACGATTGGCACGACGGGCGCCAAACTTGCTCGGGTCTCTTCCAATAAGTGGTTTCGCCAATCCAGCTGGCGCTGTCTGGCAATGCTGTGCAGCGCGATACCATCGGGACGGTGGTAATGGTTGTAGGCGAACGTTGACCATGCCTCGACGGCGTTAAAGAAATCGCGGTATCGGCGCACTGTCCACCCCCTCGCGGGTGGTTGCGCGAACGCCTCCGACACCAGTTGGCGGAAGCGCCCTGGTGTCGATAGGAGGCGAACTGCCACGTCGAGGCGCAGATGCTCACAGCTTGCGGCATTAGGTGCCGCAAGGCGCCAAAAATCCTCGCGGGCAAGTACCGAGGGATCGCTCCACAACTGTTCAACGATGAGACCGGCCGCCACCCGGAGAAGCCAGCCGTTCCACTCGTTCGGACCAGCCGGTACCGCGTCGCCTTCGATGTGCACGAAGGCCACATCGCGTCGGCTGGATTGCAGGTAGAAGTCAGCGTGGACATGGACCCCGTGACCAGAAGGGCGCTCGGTTGGCAGATAGGACCAGTAGACCTCGTCGCCATCCCGACCGGGTGGTGGCAGAAGTACGCGAACCTCCGCAAGGGCTAGGTCAAGCCCCGTTCGCATTTTCACTGCATCTGGGACAGGAATGCCGACCCGCTCGGCGTATGCGTGTCCGGCCTGAAGCGAAACCGGATGTTCCACGGCAGTGGTTCCATCGTCTAGGAGAACATGGAGGCGGCCATCGCGAAACCTCGCGCGGCGTTCGAGGAAGGCCAGCGGGCGGCTCTTGAGTTCCTGAATCGCCTTCATGATGCGAGTGGCATTGGTCAGCGAAACGTTCGGCAACCGGACTAGGGTAACTAGTAGTTCGTTCCATTAAAACAAATACACATTACGCGATTCCGATGTCGAACTTATTCCATCGAAACACAACGGGAAGCTGGTTCATTTCGTCAATGCCCTTGAGGATGCGCGCCTTTAGTTCGTCAAGCGAGGCGACGCGAATAT
>CAMBRI010000002.1 GCA_945870205.1 Sulfuritalea hydrogenivorans sk43H
TCGCGATACACGGCCATCAGGTCTGCGCCGTGAGCGAGGCCGGCAGAGAGGCAGCCGGCGATCATCAGGGGAAGTACTTTCCTCATACGGACTCCATGTTCTTTCACGGTTCAATACGTCGGCATCGCCGGATCAACATCCCTTGCCCAGGCGGCAACGCCGCCTTGTAGGTTGATGACGCTGGTGAAGCCCATTTGTTCCAGATACATGCCGACCTGAAAGCTGCGTGCGCCGTGATGGCAGACCATGACGATATCCTCGTCGCGCTTCAACTCGTGATAGCGGGCGGGTACCCCGCGCATCGGCATCGATTGTGAGCCGGCAATGCGACAGGTCTCGAACTCCCATGGCTCGCGCACGTCGAGCAGCACCGGCTTTGACCTCTGCGCATCGTCGAGCCACTCCTTGAGCTGTGAGGCGGAAAGCTGGCGCATGGGTTCAGAAAACGAAAGCCGGCGAAAGCTCGGCTTCGCGCAGCGGCGCCACTACGGTTTCGAACACCGCCAGGCGGCGGAACTCCGAACCCACCCGGCTATACAGCACTGCTTCCATGGCCGGAGCCGCGCCTTCGATGGCGAACAGCCGGCCACCGGGCTTGAGCTGGTCGAGCAAGGCCTGCGGCACGGCATCGACCGCGCCCGAAACCATGATGGCATCGAAGGGTGCATGGGCGGGCAAACCTGCGAGCCCGTTGCCGACCTCCACCGAAACATTCGTCGCCCCGGCGCGACGCAGATTCTCGCGCGCCGTCGCGGCCAGGCCCGGATCGATTTCCACCGACCACACATGATCGGCATGAGCTCCCAGCAAGGCGGCCATATAGCCCGATCCTGTGCCCACTTCCAGGACGTTTTCATGTTTCTTCATCGCCAGCGTCTGCAGTGAAAGGGCCTCAACGATGGGTGCGAACATGCGGGCACCGTCGACCCCGCCAAGTGGAATCTGCGTATCCGCAAAAGCCAGGCGGCGATGGGCGGGCGGCACGAATTCTTCGCGCTTGACCACGAACAGGACATCCAGGACGTCCGGATCCAGCACCTTGCCGGGTCGCAGTTGCTGCTCGATCATGTTGAAGCGGGCTTGTTCGAAATTCATCATGTCTCCAGGAGATCTATATTAGCACGCTCTAATATTACGAGAACGCCGACAAGGGTGGGATTCTACGCTCCTGACGGGTTGCTCGTCGGCTCCCTGACGCGGAACCACGCCGCATACAGGGCCGGCAGAAACAGGCAGGTGAGCGCCGTCGCAACGATCAGGCCACCCATGATGGCCACCGCCATCGGACCCCAGAACACCTGCCGGGTCAGCGGAATCATGGCCAGCACCGCCGCCGCCGCGGTCAGCGTGATGGGACGGAAACGACGCACGGTAGAACCGACAATCGCCTCCCACTCACTCTTGCCGTCGGCCTCGTCCTGCTCGATCTGATCGACCAGGATCACCGAGTTGCGCAGGATCATGCCCATCAGCGCGATCACGCCAAGGTTGGCGACGAAGCCGTAGGGCACCTGGAACACCAGCAGCGCCAGCGTGACCCCGATCAGGCCCAGTGGCGCCGTAAGCAGGACCATGATGGTGCGGCTGATGCTCTGCAACTGGATCATCAGCAGGGTGATGACACCGACGATCATCAGCGGCACCACGGCCTTGATCGAATTTTCACCCTTGGCCGATTCCTCCGTCGAGCCGCCGACTTCGATGCGAAAGCCCGGTGGCAGCTTCGCCCGCAAATCGCCCAGTTGCAGGTCGATCTGCGCCGAGGCCGCCTGGGGCTGCAGGCTGCCGACGATATCGGCGCGAACTGTAATGGCCGGAATTCGATCGCGGCGCCAGATCAGGCCCTCTTCGAGCACCGGCACCAGGCGCGCCACCTGAGCCAGCGGAATATGGCGCCCGCTGGCGGAGGTGATATCGAGATCCGGCAATCGTGACAGCGTACGCGGATCGACTGAGTCTCCCATACTCGCATCGGTACCGCGTTCGGCCGCGGCGCGCCAGACCACATCAATCAGTTGGTCGTTCTCGCGGAACTGGGTCACCGTGGCGCCAACCAGCCAGCCCTGCAGGGTCAAGGCAACGTCCTGACTGGAGACGCCCAGCGCACGGGCGCGGGCCTGGTCGATCTCGACCCGGACCGACTTGACGCGATCATTCCAGTCGAAATTCACATTGCGCAGATTGGGATGGGCGCGCATCAGGGTGGAGATGCTTTCCGCGCCATCGCGCAATGCAGCCAGGTCTTCGCCAAGAATGCGGAACTGCACCGGATAGCCGACTGGCGGCCCGTTCTCCAGCCGCACCACGCGCAAGCGAAGATGCGACCAGGAGCCGTCAGCCGCGTCGAAGGCCGCCTCCAGGCGATTCTTCACGACTTCGCGCTCCTGCAGGCCCTTGGTGACGATCACCATCTGTCCGAAGTTGTCGGCGAACAACTGCTGGTCCAGCGAGAGGAAAAAGCGCGGCGCGCCGTTGCCGATATAGGACGACCACGAAGCGATGTTTTCATCCTTGCCGAGCAGGGCTTCGACACGTTTGACCTCGTGCTCGGTGGCCTTCAGCGAGGCCCCTTGCGGCAGCCAGATGTCGACCATGATCTCGGGCCGGCTCGCCGCAGGGAAGAACTGCTTTTGCACGCCCTTGTTGAAGGCGACCAGCGACAGCGCGAAGAAGCCGATGGTGGCGAAAATCACCAGCCAGCGATGGCGCAGGCACCACACCACGAGGGCACGGAAACGCCGATAGAAAGGCGAATCGTAAATGTCGCCGCCATGCCTTTCGGCAATAGCGCGCAGCTTGGCCGGATCGAGCAGCTTGTAGCCCAGCCAGGGCGTGAACACCACGGCCACGATCCAGGACACCAGCAGCGAGATGGTGACCACCTGGAAGATCGAGATGGTGTATTCGCCGGCGCCCGACTTGGCGAAGCCGACCGGGGTGAAGCCGGCTGCGGTGATCAGCGTCCCGGTCAACATCGGAAACGCCGTCGAGGTGTAGGCAAAAGTGGCGGCCTTGAAGCGGTCCCAGCCCTGTTCCATCTTCACCACCATCATTTCCACGGTAATGATTGCGTCATCGACCAGCAGGCCCAGCGAGATCACCAGCGCACCCAGCGAAATCCTCTGCAGGTCGATGCCGAAGATCTTCATGGCGAAGAAGGTCATCGCCAGCACCAGCGGGATCGACAGGGCCACCACCGTGCCGGTGCGCCAGCCCAGGCTGAGGAAGGACACGGCGAGCACGATGAACATGGCTTCGCCCAGGGTGCGCACGAAGAGGTTGAGCGAGGTCTTGACGATCTGCGGTTGATCGAAGACCACGTGCACATCCATGCCGACCGGCAGGTCCTGCTGCAACTTCGTCATGGCGGCGGAAAGATTCGCGCCGAGGTCGATCACGTTGCCGCCGCGGGCCATGACGATCCCGAGCCCGATCGCATCGCGCCCGGCCACGCGCATGCGCGGCTGCGGCGGATCGACCAGGCCGCGGCTGACGCGCGCGATATCGCCCAGCCGGAACGTGCGCCCGGCGACGGAAAGGCTCGCCTCGCGCAAAGCGTCGACACTGTCGAAAGGCCCGGAGACGCGCAGTCGCACCCGATCCGTTGCGGTTTCAACGTGACCCGCCGGCGCCACGGCGTTCTGCCGTTGCAGGGCGTCGAACACCTGAGTCGGCGCCAGGCCCATCGCTCCGAGCCGCGCCGGGCTCACGTCGATGTAGATCTTTTCATCCTGCACGCCGATCAGTTCGATTTTCTTCACGTCCTCCACGCGACGCAGTTCGCGCGCCAGGCGATCGGCTTCGCGGCGCAGGTCACCCATCGTGTAGCCGGTCTTGTCGTCACGCGCAGTCAGGGCGAATATCTTGATCTGCACGTCGCCGAACTCGTCGTTGGGAAACGGTCCCTGCACGCCAGCCGGCAGCGTGTGGCGGATGTCGTCGAGCTTCTTCCTGATCTGACGCCAGGCTTCGGGCACTTCGGTCTTCGGCGTGTAGTCCTTGAGGATGACGATGGTCAGCGACTCGCCGGGTTTGGATGCCGTGCGCAACACATCGACCCATGGCGTCTCGGCCAGCTTCTTTTCGATGCGCTCGGTCAGTTGCTGCTCGACCTGCGAAGCAGACGCGCCCGGCCACAGGGTGCGCACCACCATGACCTTGAAGGTAAAGTCCGGATCTTCGGCGCGACCAAGTTGCAGAAAGGAAATGACGCCGCCGATCATGAACACGATGATCAGGTAGAGCACCATCGACTGGTGCCGCAGCGCCCACTCGGAAAGATTGACCTGCTTCATTTGGCGGTCGCTCGCCCAGCGACGCGCACTTTCTCACCCGCAGTCAGCAGATTCACTCCGGCAGCAACGATCTGCTCACCTCCCGCAAGGCCCCCGGTCACAAGCGCACCGGCATCGGTAAAGGCGGCAACGCTGACCCCCTGCAATTTCACCGTGTTGTCAGCGCCGACTATCCATACTGCAGGCTGATTGTCATGCTGGAATACCGCCGTCAGCGGCACCACCAGATTGGTCGCGCCCGGCGCGCCGGTTGGGAAACGCACCGTGGCGGTCATTCCCAACGGCAGCAGCGGATCGGCATCCTTGAGGCTGACGCGTGCCGCAAACGTGCGTGTGACCGGATCAGCCACCGGGGAAATCTCCCGCAACCTTCCGGCCAGCGGCTTGGCCGTCTGGCCCGGAGTCGCCCAGAACCTAACCTCAGCCGCCTGTCCAAGCTTGAAGCTGCCGACCTCGCCTTCCGGCAGCGCGATGGCGATTTCACGGTCGCCATCGGGCGCCAGACGGAACACCGCCTGACCGACGCTGACCACCTGCCCGGGCTCGGCCAGCACCTGGCCAATAACGCCGTTGCGATCGGCCACCAGCGTGGTGTAGGTGGCCTGGTTCTTCGCCAGCGAAGCCTGGGCTTCTGCCGCCTTGAAGCTCGTTTCGCGGGCGTCGAGGGCAGAAGCGCTGATGTAGTTCTTCGCTTTCAGATCCCTGTAGCGCGCCAGGTCGGCCGCTGCCAGCGCCTTCTGAGCCTCGGCCTGCGTTACCTGCAGGCCGGCGTCGGCCGGATCGAGGCGGGCCAGTACCTGACCGACCTTGACCGCCTGGCCGAGGTCGGCACGGCGTTCGACGACCTTGCCGGCGACGCGAAAGCCCAGCGTGGTTTCAATGCGGGCACGAACTTCACCGCTATAGATGCGCTGCGTGCCGTCGAGCGCTGCATCGCCGACGCCGACCGTCAGGGTACGCACGAGCTTGGGCGCGGCGGGAGGCGGCGGCGCCTCACTGCAGCCGGCCAGGAGGAATGGCAGCAGAAAAAGCGGGGAAAGTTTCATGCGGAATCTCCGGTCGGCCCGGCAAAACGCCGGCGTAGCCATTGTGTGAAATCGTCGAGATAGGTATAGATCACGGGTACCACGATCAGCGTGAGCATGCTGGAGGTCATGACGCCGCCGATGACCGCCTGCCCCATCGGTGCGCGCTGCTCGGCGCCTTCGCCCAGCGCCAGGGCCAGCGGAAGCATGCCGAAAATCATGGCCAGCGTCGTCATCAGGATCGGCCGCAGACGCACGCCTCCGGCAGCGACGACAGCGTCCCGCCTTGATTGCCCGGCCGCGATCCCATGGTTGATGAAGTCGACCAGCAGGATCGCGTTCTTGGTGACGAGTCCCATCAGCATCACAAAGCCGATGATGGAGAAAATGTTCAGCGTGCTGCGACACACCACCAGTGCCAGGATCACGCCAACCAGAGACAGCGGCAGCGAGGCCATGATCGCCAGCGGCTGCAAGAAACTGCCGAACTGCGAGGCCAGGATCAGGTAAATGAATATGACCGCGAGGGCCAGCGCCATTCCCGCAAAATTCACCGACTCGATCATGTCCTTGGTCGCGCCACCGATGCTCCATCGGTAACCGGGAGGCAAGTCCATCTCCTGCATCAGGCTGCGCATTTCTCGCCCGATGTCGCCTGCCGGGCGCCCCTGATTGTTGGCTGACACCAACACTTCGCGCGTCTGGTCCTTGCGGTTGATCTGGCTGGCGCCGAGCGCGCTACTGACGGTGGCAACGTCGGCCAGCCGGATCATGCGCGGATTGCCATTGGCGTCGGGACGGCCGCTCGCGATCGGCAACCGGTTAAGGTCGGCGGCGGATTCGCGCGCCGCCGGCGGCAGCTTCACGGTAAGGTCGTAGAACTGGTCGTCCGGACCGCGCCAGTTGCCCACCGCCTGGCCCGCCAGCAGCGGGCGCAAGGTCTGCGCCGCCTGGCCGACGCCAAGGCCGAGATCGCTGGCCAGTTCACGGTTGAACCGGATAGACAATTGCGGACGCGCGGCCTTGGTGCTCGATTCCAGATCGACCACGCCGGGCAAGGCGCCCACCTTGGCCATCACTTGTGCCGCAATGCGGTCAAGCACTGCGCGATCGGGACCCATCAGGCTCACCTGCAGGTTCTTGCCGGAAGACACCGCCTTGAAGGCGGCGACCTGGGTCACTTCGATGCCGGCAATCTGCGCCAGTCGCTGACGTATCGGCTGGGCCAGCTCCTGCTGAGACATTGCGCGCTCCCTGCGCGGTACCAGTTGCACGAACATGTTGACGGCATGCTTGCCGCGCGAGAAGCCGGTGTTGATGGTGGAATAGCTGTACTTCACCTCCGCAAACTCGTGCAGCGCCGCGTCCGCCTGGATCGCCTTGGTCTGGGTCAGTTCCAGCGAAGAGCCGACCGGCGTGACGAACTGCACCTGAAGTTCGTTGAGGTCCGCCTCGGGCACGAATTCCGAGCCCAGAAATGGCAGCAGAGCCAGCGCACCGACCAGGGATCCGACGGCGATCGCGAGCACGCTCTTGCGATGGTCGAGACTCCATGCCAGCAGCAGCTCGTAGCGTTTTTCGAGGCGTTGCGTGAATAGCGAGAACCAGTGCATCATGCGGCCCAGTGGCGAACGGCTGTGATGGCCTTCCGCCTCGGGATCGTGCCAGATGCTTGACAGCATCGGATCCAGGGTAAAGCTGACGAACATCGAGATCAGCACCGCCGCCACGACCGTGACGCCGAACTGATGGAAGAAGCGGCCGATGATGCCGCCCATGAAACCCACCGGCAGGAATACCGCAACGATCGAAAAGGTGGTCGCCATCACGGCGAGGCCTATTTCCTGCGTGCCCTCAAGCGCGGCCTGGCGCGGCGGTGTACCCATGGCAACATGGCGCACGATATTCTCGCGTACGACAATCGCATCGTCGATGAGCAGACCGACCGAGATCGACAAGGCCATCAGCGTCAGCACGTTGATCGAGAAGCCGAAAGCGTAGATGAACAGCAGCGAGCCGATCAGCGAGATCGGCAGGGTGAGCCCGGTGATCACCGTGCTGCGCCACGAGGCCAGGAAGAGAAAGACAATCAGTATGGTCAGCGCCGCGCCTTCGATCAGCGTGATGCGTACGTCCTTGACCGAATTGCGGATGGACAGGGATGCGTCGCGAACGATTTCCAGCTTTACTTCCGGGGGCAATTCACCCGCCAGCCTGGTCACCATTTCGCGCACGCCATCGGCCACGGCAATCGTGTTGGCGCCCTGCGACTTGACGATGTCGACTGATAGGCCACGTTTGCCGTTGATCAGGGCAACGCTGAGTTCTTCGGCTTCTGCATCGGCAACATCGGCGACATCGCCCAGCGTCACCGGACGCCCGCCGCGGCGGGCCACGATCAAACGACGAAAATCATCCGTGGTGCCGGCGCGGCCGAGAATCTGCACCACCTGTTCGCGCCCCGAGCCGGAGACGCTGCCCACCGGCACCTCCTGGTTTTCGCTCTTCAGTGCGGCCAGAATCTGATCGGCGCCGACTTGCAAGGCTTCCATGTCGGCCGGCCGCAGCAAGACGCGCATCTCGCGCTTGACACCTCCCACCAGCGTGGCCTGGCCCACGCCGCGCACATTTTCCAGGCGCTTCTTGATGCGCTGGTCGGCCAGCGTGGTGAGTTCGCGCAGCGGCGTGCCGGTGGCAATCACCGCCACGGAAAGGATGGGCTGATCGTCAGGGTTGAAGCGGGTGACCTTCGGCTCCTTGATTTCGTCGCGAAAGCTCGGACGCAAGGCGGCGATCTTCTCGCGCACATCCTGGGCGGCGACCTTTGGATCGGTCGACAAGTCGAACTCGACGATCACCAGCGACTGGCTCTCGAATGAGCGCGAGGAAAGAATGTTGATGCCGCTGATGGTATTTACGGCCTCTTCGATCGGACGCGTCACTTCCTCTTCGACGCTCTCCGGTGCCGCACCCGGGTAGTCGGTCTGGATTACCACCACAGGGAAGGCTACGTCAGGAAACTGTTCCACCGACAGACGCTGGGCCGAGAAAAGGCCGAGCACCAGCAGCGCCGCCATCATCATGGTGGCGAAAACCGGATTGGCAATGCTGACGCGCGTGAACCACATTTGGCTGATGTCCGATCAGGAACCTGGCGTTGGTGCGATCGCGACCGGGGCGGCGAGCTTTACGGTCGCCCGGCTGCCGTCCTTAAGCGGGCCCAGGTTGTAACGCACGACACGTTCGCCGGCAGCCAGGCCCTCCGTAATCGCCACCCATTCGCCTTGCATGAGGGTCGTCCTGACCTGGCGACGCTGGAGTTTCTCGCCGGACAGTACGTAAAGAACCAGGGCGCCACCTTCCTCGCGTACCGCGCTTGCCGGCACGGCGACCCGCTGCTCGGTGACGCCGGCTGCCGCTTCGCCCTGAGCGAAAAGGCCGCCGCGCAGACGAGCGTCGCGGTTGTCGATCAGCGCATAGAGTTCGATGGTGCGCGATCCTGCGGCGGCCGACGGATTGATCCGCTCTATGCGGCCGGTGACTCTCAGGTCGCTGAGACCTTCGACGCCGAGTGTGATTTCGGCACCCGTCGACAGCCGCGCCGAGTCACCGGCCGCAACGCTGGCCGCCAGTTCGAGGCGGGAGATGTCGGAGATGGTCACGATCCGTCCGTCCACCGCCACGCGTTCGCCAGCCTGAACGATGCGGGCTGAAACGATGCCGTCCATGGTCGCCAGCAGCGTCGTATCGGCCAATGCCTTGCGGGCGACGTCGGCCGCTGCCTTTGCGGCATCCAGGCGCGCCTTGGCGGCATCGCGGTTGCCTGCCGTGGTGTCGTAGGCATTGGCAGAAATGAAGTTTTTTGCCAGCAGCGCAGCCTGGGTTGCCTGGTTCTTGTCAGCCACGCCCAGCGCGGCTTGCGCGGCCGCAACATCGGCCTCGGCGCCCGCCAAGCGCGCACGATAGTCGTTTGCATCGATGCGACCGATGACTTGTCCGCTCTTCACCGTGTCGCCTTCGCGTACGGTCAGCGCCAGCACTTCCCCGGCGACTTTGGCTTTGACGGTGGCCTCGCGCCATGGCCGCAGGGTGCCGGAAATCACTACCGTCGGCGTCATGGGCCGCAGTTCCGCGCCGACCAGGTCCGCAGCAGCAAATTCGAGTTGCGCCGTCGCGGCGGGGGCCGCAGGCGGCGCGCGATTGCAGGCAACCAGAGACAGGGCAGCGAGCGCAAGGACGAAGGGCAGCAGTTTCATCGGACGGTTCCATGAGGGGGAGCGGCCATCAAGCCACCCAGCGTCAAGTCAAAATGGCTTTGCAGATAGGTCTGCGGATCGTGTGCCATGCCGCAGCATGCACCCAGCGAATAGCGCCAGATCACAAGCATCAGCACCGGCGCAAAGATGACGTCGATGGCGGTTTCGACGTCGACCCTGCGAAATTCGCCTGAGGCGATGCCCCGCTGCAGCGTGCGCCGCATCAGGTCGCGGCCGCGCACGATGACTGCATCGTGATAGTAGGTCGCCAGCTCGGGAAAATTGCCGGCCTCGCTGATCATCAGCTTGGGCACACCGGCCAGGGGGGTGTTGCCGATGTGCTGCCACCACTCACCGATCAGGGTCCGCAACAAGTCCGCCGTGCTGCCTTCGAAGCTGTCGACCAGGCCTGCGCCTTCTTCGAGTATGGGCACGATGCCTTCCTGGATCACCGATTTGAACAGCGCCTCCTTGCTGTCGAAGTAGAGATAGAGCGTTCCCTTCGACACGCCGGCACGCGCGGCGACATCCTCCAGCCGGGTGCCGGCGAATCCCTTTTCGACAAACAGTTCCAGTGCCGCGGCCATGAGCTCGGCGGGACGGGCTTCCTTGCGGCGTTGGCGGGGCGGTGTGACGGCTTCCATGCGAGCACTTTAATTACTGACCGGTCAGTCACTATATAGATTAAGCGATTGACGTCAAGCCTCTCGACTCCGATTCGCTGTTTGGCGCCATGCAGCGCCGACTCGATCAGCGCGCAGCCTGACAGCGGCGCTGTGCCACGCTGAATGTCCACATCCGACGGATTGGTTTACGCGTTAAGCTCAACCGTTGCAGCCCCAAGGTACAACGCGCGCGACACGGCGGCGGCGCCAAATTCAACCAAGTCACCCGACGGCCAAACAAGGACACCGCCATGCGAATCGAAGAAGAACTCAAACTCGATTTCCAGGACGTATTGATTCGTCCCAAGCGCTCGACGCTGACATCTCGCTCCGAGGTCGACATTTCGCGCGATTTCGTCTTCCGCCATTCCGGGCAGTCCTACCACGGCGTGCCCATCATCGCCGCCAACATGGATACGGTCGGCACTTTCGAAATGGCCCGAGCACTGGGAAATTTCCAGCTGGCGACGGCACTGCACAAACATTACGAAGAGCGCGAGCTGATCGAGTTCTTCCAGGCCCTGCCTGAAGCATCGACCGTGTTTTATTCGATGGGCATCACGCGCGAGGATTACGAAAAGTTTTGCCGTGTCAAACAGCAGGTTGGTAACAAGATTGCCTGCGTCTGCGTCGATGTAGCCAATGGCTACACCAAGTCCTTCGTCGATTTTCTCCAGCGCTTGCGCGAGAACTACCCGCAGATCACCATCATGGCGGGCAACGTCGTCACCGGCGAAATGACCGAGGAACTAATCCTCGACGGCGCCGACATCGTCAAGGTCGGCATCGGCCCCGGCTCGGTCTGCACCACGCGCAAGATGACCGGCATCGGCTACCCGCAACTCTCGGCCGTCATCGAGTGCGCCGATGCCGCCCACGGCCTGGGCGGGCTGATCTGCGCCGACGGCGGCTGCACGTCGCCGGGCGACCTGGCCAAGGCCTTCGGCGGCGGCGCAGATTTCATCATGCTCGGCGGCATGCTCGCCGGCCACGATGAATGCATGGGCGAAGTTGCAGAGCAGGATGGCGCGCGCAAGGTGCGCTTCTACGGCATGAGTTCGCGCACGGCAATGGACAAGCACGCCGGAGGGGTCGCCAACTATCGCGCCTCGGAAGGCAAGGAAGTGCTGCTCGACTACCGCGGCCCGGTCGAGAATACCTTGCAGGAAATCCTCGGCGGTGTTCGCTCCGCCTGCACCTATGTCGGCGCCCACAAGCTGCGCGAGCTCTCCAAACGCACCACCTTCATCCGCGTCGCTCGGCAGTTGAACGAAGTCTTCGGCCAGTCCTGACGGCCATGACAAAGCCACATTCGGTCGCCCGCGGCGTTCTCGCCCTCATCGTCCTTCTGCTTGCCGTCGCCTGCGGTGGCACAAAGAAGGAAACGGCCTTGCCGGCGGGCAGCAAAGTGCTGGCGCTGGGCGACAGCCTGACCGCGCCTCATGGCGTCAAGCCCGGCGAAGACTGGCCGACGCTGCTGGCACGGAAAACCGGCTGGATAGTGATCAATGCCGGTGTCAGTGGCGACACCAGCGCCGGCGCATTGGGCCGCCTGCCCGGACTGCTCGATGAACACCAGCCGCAACTGGTGCTGGTCAGCCTGGGCGGCAACGACATGCTGCGCAAAGTGCCGCAGGCCCAAACCGTCACCAACCTGGGCAGCATGCTCGATCTGGTCAAAGCGCGCGGCGCGCGGACGGTCTTGCTGGCGACGCCGAAGCCCAGCCTCGCCGGAGCCGTGTTCAACAATCTTTCTCCCGCCGACTTCTACGCCGACATCGCCAAGGACAAGAAAGTGCCGCTAATCAAGGATGCCCTGTCCGAAGTGCTGTCGGACACTGCGCTCAAGGGTGACCAACTGCACCCGAATGCCGCCGGGCACGCCCAACTCGGCGAGAAGATCCACGCCGAGCTGAAAAAAATCGGCTTTGCCGGCTGAGCGTTCCTGATTTGCCCTTTCAGGGCGTCGGGTTGCATTCGGCGCGCCTTTCCAGTAGTTTCAGCCCCCTGTCCCAGCCCTTCCCGAATCGAGCTTGCCCCATGAACGCCAACGAGAATTTCATCGCCGCCGACGCCCATGTCGATGCCGCCGCCATCGCCCCGCTGCCCAACTCGCGCAAGATCTATGTGAGCGGCAGCCGCGCCGACATCCGCGTACCCATGCGCGAGATCGCGCAGAGTCCGACGGCCGACGTGCCGAACCCACCGATTACCGTGTACGACTGCTCCGGCCCTTACACCGACCCGACCGCTGCGATCGACATCCGCAAGGGCCTGCCCGGCCTGCGCGCACAATGGATCGCCGAGCGCAATGACACCGAGGAACTGGCCGACCTCTCGTCCGAATACGGGCGCCAGCGCGCGATCGACGCCGAACTGGCCGGCCTGCGCTTCGACCTCGCGCGCCGCCCGCGCCGCGCGCTGCCCGGCAAGAACGTGTCGCAGATGCACTACGCCCGCCAGGGGATCATCACGCCCGAGATGGAATACGTCGCCATCCGCGAGAACCAGAAGCTCGACGGCCTCGAAGATCTGCTGCGCCAGCAGCATCCCGGCCAGAGTTTCGGCGCCTCGATTCCGCGCGTGATCACAGCCGAGTTCGTGCGCGACGAAGTTGCCCGCGGCCGCGCCATCATCCCCAACAACATCAACCACCCCGAATCCGAGCCGATGATCATCGGCCGCAACTTCCTGACCAAGATCAACTGCAACATCGGCAACTCGCCACTGGCCTCGACCATCCAGGACGAGGTGGACAAGATGACCTGGGCCATCCGCTGGGGTGGCGATACGGTCATGGATCTCTCGACGGGCAAGAACATCCACGAAACGCGCGAATGGATCGTACGCAACTCCCCGGTGCCGATCGGCACCGTTCCGATTTACCAGGCGCTGGAAAAGGTAGACGGCAAGGCCGAAGACCTGACCTGGGAGATCTTCAGGGACACGCTGATCGAGCAGGCCGAGCAGGGCGTCGACTACTTCACGATCCATGCAGGCGTGCTACTGCGCTATGTGCCAATGACCGCCAAGCGCATGACGGGCATCGTCAGTCGCGGTGGCTCGATACTGGCCAAGTGGTGTCTGTCGCACCACAAGGAGAATTTCCTCTACACGCATTTCGAGGACATCTGCGAAATCATGAAGGCCTACGACGTCGCCTTCAGCCTTGGCGACGGCCTGCGCCCTGGCTCGATCTACGACGCCAACGACGCGGCACAGATGGGCGAACTGGAAACCCTCGGCGAACTGACCAAGATTGCCTGGAAACATGACGTGCAGGTGATGATCGAAGGCCCCGGCCACGTGCCGATGCACATGATCAAGTTCAACATGGACGAGCAGTTGCGCCTCTGCGGCGAAGCGCCCTTCTACACCCTGGGCCCGCTGACCACAGACATAGCACCCGGCTACGACCACATCACCAGCGCCATCGGCGCCGCCATGATCGGCTGGTACGGCACGGCCATGCTCTGTTACGTGACGCCCAAGGAGCACCTCGGCCTGCCGGACAAGAACGACGTCAAGGACGGCATCATGGCCTATAAGATCGCGGCCCACGCCGCCGACCTGGCCAAGGGACACCCCGGCGCACAGGTGCGCGACAACGCGCTGTCCAAGGCGCGCTTCGAGTTCCGCTGGGAAGACCAGTTCAACCTCGGGCTGGACCCCGACAAGGCGCGCGAATTCCACGATGAAACCCTGCCCCAGCACGGCGCCAAGCTGGCCCACTTCTGTTCCATGTGCGGACCGCATTTCTGTTCCATGAAAATCACCCAGGACGTGCGCGAGTACGCGGCCAAGCTGGGCGTCTCCGAGCAGGAGGCGCTGACGCAGGTGGCAAACACGGGTATGGAAGTAAAGTCGGTCGAGTTCATCAAGGCCGGCAGCGAGATCTACAAGTCTTCGTAGGAGTTTCCATCAGGACGCAAAGCGCTGGCGCTAAGGCACTGAGCTCCCCGGCGCTGCGCAATGGCTCTGTTAGCGACCAAACATCCGTCAACAGCGAAAAAGTCGCAACTTTATCGCTGAAGTCGTTAAAATAGTCGCATGAATCGTATTCTCGACGATCTGATCGCGACCGATCTCGAACGCAAACTGGTGATTCTCACCGGCCCGCGCCAGGTGGGCAAGACCACGCTGGCGCGCAGCCTGATGTCCCGCTACACCCCTGCGCAATACCTGAACTGGGACATCGCCGATGATCGGGCGATACTGCAACGCGCCAGCTGGGATCGCCGCTCGCGTCTGCTGGTGATGGACGAAATCCACAAGATGCCGGGCTGGAAGGCCTGGCTCAAGGGCGTCGCCGACGGGCGTGAACCACAACAGGCCCTGCTGGTGACCGGTAGCGCACGCATGGACACCTTTCGCCAGAGTGGTGAATCGCTTGCCGGCCGCTACTTTGCCTGGCACCTGCATCCGATCGGCGTGCGCGAGTGGTGCGAGCACAGCGGAGCGACGCCGACCGATGCCCTGCGCCACCTGATGCGACGCGGCGGCTTTCCCGAAGCTTGCCTGGCCACCAGCGACGAACTGGCGGATCGTTGGCGCACCCAGTACTACACCGACCTGGTGCGCGAAGACGTATTGGAGTTTTCGCGCCTGCATGAAATCACGGCCATGCGCCTGTTTCTCGACATGTTGCGAGCACGTGTCGGCTCGCCGCTCTCGCTGGCGTCTATGGCCCGCGATCTGGCGGTTTCGCCCAACACGCTGAAGCGCTATCTCGACATTCTGCAGGCGCTGTTCATCGTTTTCGCGGTGCAACCCTGGCACCGCAATGTGGGTCGCGCCCTGCTGCAAGCGCCCAAGGTGTATTTCTTCGATACCGGGCTCGTCAGGGACGAGCCCGGTGCGCGACTGGAAAATGCCGTCGCGGCAATGCTTTTGCAGCATGCGCAGTTTCGCCGTGACGCCCGTGGCAGGGAAACCGGCCTGCACTACATCCGCACCAAGGATGGCGCCGAAGTGGATTTCGCCCTCAGCGAAGGGGGCGAACTGACGCAGCTGGTGGAATGCAAATACACCGACGCGGCATTGCATCGACCGCTAGCCCGCTTTGCCGGGCAGTTTGCGACCACCGAAGCCGTGCAACTGGTGGCGGAACTGCGCCAGGAAGAGCAGCGCGGCCCCGTCGCCATTCGTCGCGCCGGCGACTGGCTGGCCGGGCTGTGCACATGAACTGCCGACCTGGCTGCGGCGCCTGCTGCATTGCGCCCTCGATCAGCACGCTGGGCAAGCCCGCCGGGGAACCCTGCGTGCACCTGACACCGGACTATCGCTGCACGTTGTTCGGCAGTTCGCGGCGCCCGGCCTGCTGTTCCGGACTGCAACCGTCGGGCGAAATGTGCGGCGACGACCGCGATACCGCCCTGGCCTGGCTGGCTCGGCTGGAGGCGGCTACGGCCGCATGCTAGACTCGGCGCCCTTATCTGGGCCCCAATTTATTCTCTCGACATGGACTTCCACCCGCTGCTGCAGGCGCTGATTCTCGGCCTGGTCGAAGGCTTCACCGAGTTCCTGCCGGTTTCCTCCACCGGCCACCTGATCCTCGCTGGCGACTTGCTGCATTTCAATGACGAAAGGGGCAAGCTGTTCGAAATCGTGATCCAGTCCGGCGCGATTCTCGCCGTCTGCTGGGAGTACCGCGCACGCATTGTGAAGGTATTCAGCACGCTAGGACACGATTCCGATTCGCAGCGCCTGCTGCGCAACATTGCAGTGGCCTTCGTGCCGCTGGCGGTGCTGGGCCTGCTTTTCGGCAAGGCGATCAAGCTCAACCTGTTCAACCCGGTCACCGTGGCGACCACCTTCATCCTTGGCGGCTTCATCATCCTCTGGGCGGAGCGACGCGAACACGTGGTGCGCGTCGAACGGGTCGAGGACCTGAGCCTGATGGATGCCGTAAAACTCGGCCTGGCCCAGGCCTGCGCGCTGATCCCCGGCACCTCGCGTTCCGGCGCCACCATCATCGGCGGCCTGCTGTTCGGACTTTCGCGCAAGGCGGCCACCGAGTTCTCCTTTTTCCTCGCCATTCCCACCCTGCTGGCCGCCACGGTCTATCAACTCTACAAGGAACGCCACCTGCTGGTGATCGACGATCTCGGCATGTGGCTCGTCGGCTTCGCCGCCTCCTTCGTCTCCGCCTTCCTCTGCGTGCGCTGGCTGTTGCGTTTCATTTCCAGCCACGACTTCACGATCTTCGCCTGGTACCGCATCGCCTTCGGCATCGTGGTGCTGGCAACCTGGCAATTCGGCTTGGTGGACTGGAGCAGTCCTTGAAATCAAGAACCTCACCACAGAGACACAGAGGCGCAGAGAGAAACAGGTTCACGTTCTTGTTTATTTGCCGTTCTCTCTGCCTCTGTGTCTCTGTGGTTCAAAGAGGTTTTGTTTGATGATCCTCTACCTGCATGGATTCACCAGCGGCCCGCAGTCGAACAAAGCGCAAGCACTCGGCGCACGCATGCGTGAACGCGGCCTTGGCGACAAGTTCCTCAGTCCGCAATTGCCGGCCTCCCCGCAAGCAGCGATCGCGCTGGCGGAAGACCTGATCGCACGCCACGGCATCACCACGGTTGCAGGCTCATCGCTCGGCGGCTATTACGCGACCTATCTCGCCGAAACTCACGACCTCAGGGGGATGCTGGTGAACCCGGCCGTCGTCGCCCATCTCTCGCTGCAGAAATACATCGGCCCGCAACGCTGGCTATACAGCGGCGAGAGCTTCGATTTCACCATGGAGCACGTCGAGCAGCTGCGCGCCATCGCGATCCCGGTTCTCGCCAAGCCGGAGCGCTTCTGGCTGCTGGTCGAGGAAGGTGACGAGACTCTCGACTATCGCGACGCCGTGCGACGCTACGCCGGCGCCAGGCATACCGTGCTGCCCGGCGGCGACCACAGCTTCACGCGCTGGAACGACTACCTCGACCCCATCATCGAGTTCGCCGGATTCAGGTGAACCATCCTGCCCTCACGCCGGAAAACACGCGGACCGGCATCATCACCGGGATCAGCGCCTACGCCATATGGGGCCTGGTGCCGCTCTTCTTCAAGCAGATCGCCGAAATTCCCGCCGTCGAGATCATCGCTCACCGCGTGGTCTGGGCCATGCTGCTGATGACGGCGCTGATCGGCTTCGGCCGCGGCTTCGGCGACGCCCTGCGCATCGCGCGACAGCCGGCGCAGTTGGCGAAGATCGCGCTGGCCTCGGCGCTGGTGATCAGCAACTGGCTGACTTTCGTCTGGGGTGTGAACAACGGCCACATCGTCGAAACCAGCCTCGGCTACTTCATTCTGCCGCTGCTCAATGTCGCCCTCGGCGTGCTGGTGCTGAAAGAGCGCATGCGCCGCCTGCAATGGGTCGCCGTGCTCTGCGCCACGATCGGTGTCGCCATCGAGGCCACACGCGCCGACGGCCTGCCCTGGATCGCGCTGGTGCTCGCTGGCACCTTTGGCGCCTACGGCCTGCTGCGGAAGCAGTTGCCGCTCGACGCCGCCAGCGGCCTGTTCCTCGAAACCATCTGCATGCTGCCGCCGGCGCTGGCCTGGCTGGGCTGGCTGGCGTATTCCGGGCAAGGCCACTTCGGCGGCAGCGGCGGGCTGGCGGCCAGCGACCTGCTGCTGATCGCCACCGGGCCGGTCACCGCGATTCCGCTGCTGCTGTTCGCCATCGCCGCACGACGCCTGCCGCTTTCCAGGATGGCCTTTCTGCAATACCTCGCGCCAACCATCGCCTTCCTGATTGGCGTTCTGGTTTATCACGAAGCACTCGACCTGCAGCGCATGCTGAGCCTTGCCGCGATCTGGGCCGGCCTCGCGATCTACAGCGCCGACCTGCTCAAGGCCGCCACGACGCGAGCGGCGGAACCGCTGCCATGAGCTTCGACTCCGCCCAGTTCAAGCGGCTCGAGCGCGCCGGCTACGACCGCATCGGACCGCGCTATCTGGAGGCGTCCGCAAGCCGCGGTGAACTGCTCGCCGCCCTGATCAAGGCGGCCCGGCTGACACCGGGCCAGCGGGTGCTCGACCTCGCCAGCGGTCCCGGCCTGCTGGCACGTGCCGCGCACGTTACGGTCGGAGACCGCGGCCTGGCCATCGCCAGCGACATCAGCACGAGTCAGCTCGCCTGCTGTCCCGATGTGCCCAGGGTTGCCGCCGATGGCGAGACGCTGCCTTTCGCCGATGCCAGTTTCGACCGTGTCTTGTGCGGGCTCGGCCTGATGTTCTTTCCCGATGACCAGGCCGCCTTGTGCGAAATGCGCCGCGTGCTGCGGCCGGACGGGCGGCTGGCACTTTCGGTCTGGGGGCGCGCGGAAGACGTGCCCCTGGTCGAAACGGCGCTGTCCTGCATGCGTCGCCTGTTGCCGCCACCCAAAGTGGCACGGCCCTCGATTTTTCGCTTTGGTGATCCCGACGAGTTGAGGCGCCGCCTCACCCGCGCCGACTATTGCGACATCACGATCGAACACCTGCGGCTTGCGATCGACTTCAGCGACGCAGCGGCCTACTGGCAGGGCTTTCTCGACCTGGCCGGCGGTGCGGCAGAGAGCCTGTCGCGGCTGCCGGATGCAAAGCAGCAAGCGTTCGCGTCTGCCGTAAGCGACGATCTGGCCCCCTACACAGTGGCTGGAGGCTATCGACTGACCAGTACCATCCTGGTCGCCGCGGCCAGACCGGTATAATCCGCCCCCTCGTTTCCTGCTCACTCCCCCACCCGGGGCGTTTCCCTCCATGAATGTCCTGTTTGAAGAGGACGGTGCTTTTCGTGCCGGCAGCGTGCTTGCCGACAACGTGGCTTCGTTGCAGATCGAGCTAGCCTCCGGCAAGCGCTCCAAGGTGAAGGCGGCCAATGTCCTGCTGCGCTTTGTCGCCCCGGCGCCCGGCGAGTTGCTGGACCGCGCGGAGGCCGAGGCCGAAGGCATCGACATCGATTTTCTTTGGGACGTCTGTAGCGAGCAGGAGTTCGCTTTCGAGGAGCTTGCCGCCGAATACCACGGCGCCAAACCGGACCCGGTGCAAGCGGCGGCAGTATTGCTGCGCCTGCATTCGGCGCCCATCCATTTTCATCGCAAGGGTCGCGGCCGCTTCCGCAAGGCACCACCCGAAATCCTTCAAGCCGCCCTGGCCGGACTGGAAAAAAAGCGCCTGCAGGCCGCAGCCATCGAACGCATGGTCGAAGAACTCCGCAACGGCCAACTGCCGATCGAGTTCGAGCCTCTCCTGACGCAGCTGATTTATAAACCCGATCGCAATCGCAGCGAGACCAAGGCCCTGGAAGCGGCCTGCGGCGAGACCGGAAAATCAGCGGCGCGTCTGCTGTTCGATTGCGGCGCACTGCCCTCGACCCACGACTACCACCTCGGCCGCTTCCTGTTCGAGTTCTTTCCCGACAGCAAGGGAGGCACAGGCTTCCCCTATTTTGCAGCGCCCGGCGAACCGGTTGATTTGCCGGTGGCTACTGTCGCCGCATTCAGTATCGACGACGCGCAGACGACGGAAATCGACGACGCGTTTTCCGTCACGAACAAGCCGCAGGGCGGCTGGCGCATCGGTATTCATATCGCCGCCCCGGGCCTGGGTTTCGCCCCTGATTCTGACCTCGGCCGCATCGCGCGCGAAAGGCTGTCCACGGTCTATATGCCGGGGCGCAAGATCACCATGCTGCCGGAACAGATCGTGGAGCATTTCACGCTGGCCGCCGGACATACCGTCCCGGCCATCTCGCTTTACCTCGATGTCGCCACCGATTACCGCCTGCTCGGTCACGAGACGCGCCTGGAATGCGTTCCCATCGTCGCCAACCTGCGCCACCACGACATCGAACCGCTGTTCAACGAAACCACGCTGGCCACTGATTTGCCGGACTTTCCCTGTCGGGATGAACTGAAGCTGCTCTGGGAGTTCGCCCAGGTGCTCGAAGCCGGACGCGGCAAACCCTCCGACAATGGCACCCGCAAGGACTACAACTTCAGCGTGGACTGGGATGCCGATAGCGGCATCGCCGCCGAACCCGGCAAGGGCCTCATCACCATCGGCGAACGCGCGCGCGGCAGTCCGCTCGATACGCTGGTTGCCGAACTGATGATCATGGCCAACACCACCTGGGGCGCCATGCTGCGCGATGCCGGCATCCCTGCCCTGTACCGCGTGCAAACCGCCGGCAAGGTGCGCATGAGCACCGTCGCCGCGCCGCATGAAGGACTGGGCGTTGAATGCTACGCATGGTCGTCGTCCCCGCTGCGTCGCTACTGCGACCTGCTCAACCAGTGGCAACTGATCGCCCTGCTGCAAAATGAGGCGCCATACTTCCCGCCGAAATCGGCCGACCTGCTGGCCGCCATGCGCGATTTCGAACTGACCTATGCCGCCTACGCCGAGTTCCAGCGCGGCATGGAGCGCTACTGGTGCCTGCGCTGGCTGCTGCAGCGAGGCGAGGATTCGGTGTTCGGCCACGTCCTGCGCGAATCCCTGGTGCGGCTCGTGACGATTCCCCTGGTGCTGCGCGTGCCCTCGCTACCGGAGTCGCCGCGCGGCGCCAGGGTTCTGCTCGGCATCGACGGCATTGACCTGCTTGACGCCGAAATACGCGGCAGATTCATCGAACTGGCCCCCGAATTGGCAGCCAATACCGGCCCTGATGCGGCCTTCGCCGCTGCAGAGGACGAGAATCCCGCGGAGTAAAATTGACGGGCTCATGCCCAACCCGTCCAGCCTGCCACGCCTCTCCTGGCCTTCACTGCCCACCATCCCGCTGCCGGCGTTCCTCGCGGCAATGGATGCTCCGCGGCGCAACCTGACGCTGGCGATCGGCGCCTCGCTGCTGCTCCATGCCCTGCTGCTTGCCGTTCGCTTCACGCCACCCGACTTCATCGACAAGGCACGTGAACGGGCGCTCGACGTCATCCTGGTCAATAGCAAGAGCAAGAGCCGACCCACCAAAGCGCAAGCCAAGGCGCAAACCAATCTCGACGGCGGCGGCAACACCGACCAGGACCGCCGCGCCACGACGCCGCTGCCGCCGTCTCCCAATACCAAGGAAGGGCGAGAACTGATCGAGGCGCAGCGCCGCGTCGCCGAACTCGAGGCCCAGGCACAGCAGCAGATGACGCGCCTGAAGAGCGAAAAGTCCGTCAGCACTGCCCGCGCCGAGAACAACCCGACCCCGGCGCCCGAACCGCAGCGCTCCGGCACCGACCTTGCCACCAGCGCCATGGCCATCGCCCGCCTGGAAGGCCAGATCGCCCGCCAGATGGAGGAATACAACCAGCGCCCGCGCAAGAAATTCATCGGCGCCCGGGTCGAGGAGTACCGCTTCGCCCAGTACGTCGAGGATTGGCGGCAGAAGATAGAACGCATCGGCAACCTGAATTATCCGGCGGCGGCCAGGGGGCGCCTTTATGGCAGCCTGGTGCTGACCGTGATCATCAAGGCCAATGGCGACCTGGAACGGGTTGAAGTCAGCCGTTCCTCGGGCCAGAGCCTGCTCGACGATGCCGCTCGGCGCATCGTGCAAATGGCGGCGCCCTATGCCCCCTTCCCCGAGTCGATCCGGCGCGACACCGACGTGCTGGAGATCACCCGCACCTGGACCTTTACCAACGCGGATCGTCTGCGGTCGGATTGAGAGCGCCTTCATGACTGACCGTTACGCCGTGTTTGGCAACCCGATCGGGCACAGCAAGTCGCCGCGCATTCATGCGCTGTTCGCCGCGCAGACCGGACAGGACATCAGCTACCAGGCGATCCTTGCCGACCGGGAAGGCTTCGCCGCTGCCGTCAGCGCCTTCATCGCCGCACCGGGAGGAGCGGCCAGGGGCGCCAATGTCACCGTGCCCTTCAAGGAAGAGGCCTTTCGCCTGGCCACCCGGCGCACTCCCCGTGCCGAAGCTGCCGGCGCGGTGAATACCCTGAGCTTCGAAGCGGACAGCATTGTCGGCGACAACACCGACGGCGCGGGCCTGGTCCGCGACCTGAAGCACAATCTCGGCTGCGACCCGGCCGGTCGCCGCGTCCTGTTGCTGGGCGCCGGCGGCGCCGCACGCGGCGTAATCCTGCCGCTGTTGCTGGAGAACCCCGCCGAACTGGTGATTGCCAATCGCACCGAAGAAACGGCCGCGCGTCTCGCCCTGGAATTCGGCCGCCTGCCGGGCTGCGCGGTGATGGTCAAACCCGACGGTACCGGCTTCCCCAATCTCGCCGGACGGGCTTTCGACCTGATCATCAACGCCACCTCCGCCGGACTGAGTGATGCTTCGCTGCCCTTGCCGGCGTCCGTGTTTGCACCGCGCTGCGTCGCCTATGAGATGGTCTATGGCCGCAACACACCGTTCATGCTTCAGGCGCTGGCCAGCGGCGCGCGCGTTGCCGACGGCCTGGGCATGCTGGTGGAACAGGCCGCCGAGGCCTTCTTCGTCTGGCGCGCAGTGCGCCCGCGCACCGCGTCGGTACTCGCCGCCCTGAGGCCTGCCTCGTGATATTTGAGCGCAGCGAACCGATCTGTCGCCCCCGCCCGGGCGGGGGTCGGGGGGTGGGGGCGTTCAATTCGCCCTTGCGTTGCTCGCAAGCGACGCCATGAGGCCCGCACCGCGCTGGCTCAGATACGGGCTGGCGGCTGTCGTCGGCGTGCTTTTGCTCTGGCAGGGCTGGTACCTGGGCTGGGTGATCTGGTGGAAATGGGTCAATCCCGGCACCACCAGCTTCCAGAGCCAGCGCATCGACGAAGCCAGGCAGAAGAACCCGAAATTCGAACTGCGGCGCCAGTGGGTGCCTTACGAAAAGATATCGATTCATCTCAAGCGCGCGGTGATCGCCGCCGAGGACGACAAGTTCGTCGATCACGAAGGCTTCGACTGGGAAGGCATCCAGAAGGCCATCGAGAAGAACCAGAAGCACGGCAAGGTGGTGGCCGGCGGTTCGACCATCTCCCAGCAACTGGCGAAAAACCTTCTGCTGTCGCCCTCAAAGACTGCCCTGCGCAAGGCCGAGGAAGCCATCATCACGCTCTGGCTGGAACTGTTATGGGACAAGCGACGCATCCTCGAGGTGTATCTGAATGTCGTGGAATGGGGCGACGGCGTGTTCGGCGCAGAAGCCGCGGCACGAAAGTATTACAACATTCCCGCGGCGCAACTTGGCGCGGAACAGGCTGCGCGCCTGGCTGTCATGTTGCCGGCCCCGCGCCGCTACGAACGCAATCCTTACTCGGCCTACATGAACGGGCGCACGCAACTGATTGTCGGCCGCATGCCCAGCGCCGAAGTGCCGCCATAACTTTCATGCAGATATCGGCACCCCTTAAGATGAAACACTCGAACGGCGAATTGAAGGTCCGCCCCCCATCCCCCCCTCACGGGGGGCTACTGCTCGGCTCGCTTCGCTCGACTATCACCAATTACTCCGAACGCGTTATTTCACGCTAAGCCGCGACGGCTACAATGGGAAGCCTCTCCAAGGAACGCCATGACTGAACCGACTACCGCCGAGCGCGACCCGACAGCACAGCCCGACGACGTGCAGGAAAGCCTGCGCGAAGTCCAAGTGTTGCTGGCGCGCCAGAAGCGGGTCGAGAATCTGGTACACCGTCAGGACATGCCGCGCCACGATCTGGTCGAAAACCTGGTTCACAAGCAGCATCTGGCCGAACTGCGCGGCAAGCTGGCGCAGATGGATTCTGCCCGCATTGCCCGCATCCTGGAAGCGCTGCCGCAGGACGAATGCCTGCTGGTATGGGAAATGGTGGCGCCGGAACGTGGCAGCGCGATTCTCGATGAGCTGTCCGAGGCCGTCAGCGAAACCCTCGCGGCGACCCAGACTTATCAACGAAAGCCAATAATGCTCAACGCATTCGAACTGGAGAACGGGCGCTTGCGGCAAATTCCCGTGGAAAGCCGCGAGGAACTTGCAGCGACCAAGCCGATCTGGGTGGACCTGATCGCGCCCTCGGGAGAAGAACGCAAGTGGATAGCTGAGATTTTCGATCTGATCCTGCCCGACATCGACGACCTGACCGACCTGGAAGAATCGGCCCGCTTCTACATCGAGGAAAACGGCGAAGTGCATATGCATTCGGACTTCCTGCTGGACAAGGAAGACGAATCACGCAACGTGACGGTGGCTTTCATCCTGCATCAGAACATCCTGTTCTCGATGCGCGACGAGGAGCTGCCCGTATTCCGCCTGCAACGGCTGCGCGCCCGGATCCAGCCCGGCATGGTGTCGGAAGGCAAGGATGTACTGCTCGACCTTTACGCCGCCGATGTCGAATACTCGGCGGACGCGCTGGAAGACGTCTATGCCGAACTGGAAGCCGTCGGCAAGAAAGTGCTCAGCACCCAGATGACGGACGAAGAAGCCGGCGCCATCCTGGCCGACATCGCCCAGGAGGAAGACCTCAACGGCCGCATCCGGCGCAATGTGCTGGATACACGGCGTGCGCTGTCCTTCCTGATGCGCGGACGGCTCCTGGCGCCAAACCAGCACGAGGACGCACGCGCGATTTTGCGCGACATCGAGTCGCTGGACGGACACACGGCCTTCATCTTCAACAAGATCAACTTCCTGATGGACGCCGTCGTCGGCTTCATCAACATCAACCAGAACAAGATCATCAAGCTCTTTTCCGTGGCCTCGGTGGCGCTGCTGCCGCCCACCCTGATCGCCAGCATCTACGGCATGAACTTCAAGAGCGGCTTCCCGGAACTGGAATGGCAGTACGGCTACCCGTTCTCGCTGGCGCTGATGCTGGTCTCGGTCGCTGTGCCGTTTACTATATTTCGTCGCAAGGGCTGGCTGCGTTAATCCGGGGCACGCGGCCTCAACCGATGGACAGCTTTTGGCCCTCGCGGATCATCCGCGCGAAATCATCCGCTGCGACGGGCGGGCTGAACAGGAAGCCCTGGAGTTGATCGCAGCCCAGGTTGCGCAGAAAAACCATCTGCTCGACGGTTTCAACCCCTTCGGCGACAATTTCCTGGCGCAATTGCTGGCCCATCGTGACGATGGCGCGAGCGATCGCGCAATCGTTGTCGTCGCCAGGCACACCGATGACGAATGATCGGTCAATTTTCAGCGTACTGATTGGAAACTTTTTTAGATAGGCCAAGCTGGAATAGCCGGTACCAAAATCATCGAGCGACAAAGCCAATCCGGACGCAACCAGTGCATTCATGATGGGGATCACGACTTCAGGCCCCTTCACCAACAAACTTTCGGTTATTTCAAGCTTGATCTGGGAAGCATCGACACGGTGCTGATCCAGGGTAGCCAACACGCGCTGCGGCAGGTTTTTGTCGAATTGCCTGGCAGACAGGTTTACCGCGACCGGTGGCACGGACAGCCCCTGATCTAGCCATTGTCTGACCTGCCTGCAGGCTTGGTCGAGCACCCAGGTCCCGATGTCGAGAATCAGTCCGGTTTCCTCCGCCACGGGGATGAACTTGGCGGGCGAGATCATGCCATTACTCGGATGCTTCCAGCGTATCAACGCTTCGGAGCCGACGATCCGCCCACTGCGCAGGCTAACCTTGGGCTGGTAATAGAGAAGCAATTCCTGCTGGACCAGCGCTTTCCTCAGCTCGCTTTCAAGAAGCAAGTGCTCCTTCGCCCGTTGATTCATCTCGGGACTATAGAAGAGGTAACCGGATTCGCCGCCCTTCTGGATTCGCTTTGTTGCCGAGTCGGCAAAGCGGATCAGCATGGTGGCGTCCTCCCCGTCTTCGGGATAGATCGCAATGCCTATGCTTGCGTCAATGTGCAGGCCATGGCCAGCGACGGAAAAGGGCTGCGCAAGCGAGTCCAAGAGTTTTTGGGCAACGATCGCACTGTGTTCGCGCTTCTGGATATTGAGCAGGGCCGCGACGAATTCAGTCCCGCCGACACGCGACAATATATCTTCGTCACGCAGCGCGGCGCGGAACCGCATGCCGACTTGGCGCAGCAATTCATCGCCGACTTCCTGACCGAGCGTATCGTTGATCGACGTGAATCTCTCGAGTTCGATGGCCAGCAGAGCGCCGTGGCTGTCCATCCGGCGTGCTGCGGTAATGGCCTGATCGACGAGCTGCGTTAATAGCGTGCGATTTGGCAGACCTGTCCCCGTGTCGAAATTAACCAGCCGCTGCATACGCTCCTCGGCTGCGCGCTGGACCGAAATGTCGGAAAAGATCGAGAAAGCATGCGTGACATCGCCGTTCGCGCGCCTCACGACGCTGATTGATACCGACTGGGGGAAGGTTTCGCCGGTCTTGCGGCGCCCCGTGATCTCTCCCTGCCACGGTCCAGCTCCCCGCATGGCTTCCCTCACTTGGGTGCGGAAGCTTGTATCGTGCGCGCCCGAGCGCAGGAGATCCGGCGTCTGGCCAATGGCTTCTGCGGCGGTGTAGCCGGTGATGCGGGTAAAGGCAGAATTGACCGAAACGATATGTTCATTCGCGTCGGTTATCAGAATTCCCTGGTCGCTGTTCTCGATCACGCTGGCATGAAGATGGAGCGTCTCCTCGGTCGACATCCTTTCCGTGAGTTCTGACAAATGAGCAACAAGTCCAATGGTCCCGCCATCCTCGTCATGAATCGGCGATAGCGACATCGCTGCCCAGAACTCCTCGCCGGACTTCTTCCGACGGCGCGCTTCGATCAAAGATCCGCCGTGATCGAGGAATAACTCGGGTATTTCCGTCCCTTGTTGGTCGGGATCGCTCGCGTAGAGGAAAAGCACATGCTGTCCGATCGCCTCATCGGGTGAGTAGCCGAAAAGCCCTTGCGCACCTGCCGTCCAACCGACGATATAGCCGTCAATGTTCATCGTGATGATCGGTTCGTGCAGCTGGCTCAGGATCCTGGCGTGAACTTCCAGAATCGCCCCGGCCGGATCCGGCGCTTGCTGCTTGAGTCCGTCGATGATTCCCGCAATTTCAGCCAGGACCCCGTGCAGTTCTACGCCATGCAGCGACTTTGCCTGCTCGCACAATCGCAGGCATTCGGCAACGCGTTCTTCAAACATGAGCGTCACCTGCTGTCTCGGCAACCACGTCAAGCATCCACTCGATTGCGGCAATACGAGTTTCGATGAACGCCGCATCAGAAATTCCGGCCCTGGCGAGATGCGTCGCTGCCAGCGAGGCATCTGCGTTCTCGGCCGCGATGACAATCGCCAGGATGTTTCCGAGCTCACCCTCCATGCTCAGCAATGCCGCAGACAAGTCATCGCCGATATTCAGGGGCTTCAGAACTTCCCCGAGTGGCATGCCGAAGAGCACGCCAAGTAGCGAGAACATCCCTGTCATAAACGCCGACTCCTGATGCGCCCTGTCGAGCCCGGCCTCCCGCGCCAACAGTTCCATGCTGCGGGCGCGGATCGAAACCCGTGCAGTGAGCATTTGCGACCGCGGATCCTCCTTGTGCGCGGCAAACAAGACCAGATTGAGCCAGCGACGTAGCTGCTGCCGACCGAGAATCAGGATTGCCTGGGCGAAGCTCGTGATTCGCTTTCCGCCTCTGTTGAGCGAGTTGACCAGGCGCAGCAGGTGGTAAGACAACGATGGATCGTGGCGGAAGATCGCTTCGATTTCGTGCGTATCGGCATCCGCAGCTACGAGTTGCAGGAGTTGGAGTGCCAAGGCTCGTGAGGCATGCTGAGCGTTGCCGGGCTTCGGTGGCGGGCGCAAATACCAGGAGCCCGCAAGATAGCTGGCCTTGGCCGTCAAAGGCAGATCGCCCAAGTCATCGATCGTGCAAATCAAATCGTCAGCCACCACGATACAACCCGCTGCCTGCAGCGCCTCGGTCGTTTCGCCCGGAAGCCCGCTCCATTCACTTTCGGCAAGAACGCAAGGAATCCGCGCCGACAAGCCGGAGAATGCCTCGCTGTTGCCCAGCAATACCGGCAGCGCCGTATCGGTCGCATTGATCCGCAAGTGCAAGGCGGCGGGCCGCAGTTTCCGGTCAGCCAGGACATTCAGAAACATGTATGTATGTGGTGAAGCCACAGTTACTCCCATTCAACTTGGCTGCGCAGCAAGATACCAATGCCCGTGCGCCGTGGGAAACTTCGATGGTCGGTCAACCGCTAAAATGACCATGAACTATCATATCAACTATGCTTCTTATGGGGGATCAACAGGTACTCGCTTACCTTTGAGCTACTTTTTGGCACCGATCGCCCATACTGCCTAAATCGAATGTCGTTGTTGATCGGTAAATCACGCAGAAAACTGCGGCAACTACGTAGGCGAGTTTAAAAACGGGCCGACGATACGGCGATTCTTGCATGCTTAATTGGAATGCAATCGAGACGGATCAACCCCGGGCATTGTTGGGCTTTTTATAAGGGCACTTTGCTGGCCTTGGTGATTTTGTAGTGTGAAGAAGACTACCCGAAAGGATATCGCACCGGAACAGGCTATTTACTGCTGCCGTCCACCCTGTTCGCGAGCATCTGCGGCATGAACTTCAAGAGCGGCTTCCCCGAACTGGAATGGCAGAACGGCTACCCGTTCTCGCTGGCGCAGATGCTGGCCTCGGTCGCGGTGCCGTTTACTATATTCCGTCGCAAGGGCTGGTTGCGCTAATCCGATACGAGTTTCAGCCCGAGTATTCCGGCCACGATCAGGCCGATCGAAACCAGACGCGCCACTTCACGCGACTCGTCGAACAGCAGCATGCCTAACACGGCGGTGCCGACGGCCCCGATTCCAGTCCACACCGCATAAGCCGTTCCCACCGGCAGCGTCTTCAGCGACCAGGCAAGCAGGATTACCGAGGCGACCATCGCGGCCAACGTCCATGCGCTCGGCACTACCCGGGTAAAACCGTCGGTGTATTTGAGGCCGATGGCCCAGGCGATCTCGCACAGGCCGGCGAGCAGCAGAACCGCCCAGGCCATTCCCGCAGTCAGTACTGGCATGCGAACAGGCAGCGCTAGCTGGCCGCGAAGACTGCGTCGGCCGCCGCCAATGTGGCGGCAATGTCGGCATCGCTGTGCACCGCAGACACGAAACCGGCCTCGAAAGCCGAAGGCGCGAGATAGACGCCTGCATCGAGCATGGCATGGAAGAATCGGTTGAAGGCCTCCTTGTCGGACGCCATCACTTCGACATAGGACGTCGGCGGTTTGGCGGCGAAATAGACGCCGAACATGCCGCCCACCGCTTGCGCGGAAAACGTCACACCGCGTGTTTTAGCCGCTGCGGCGAGCCCTTCCACCAGCGCCCGCGTCCTCGCGGTCAAGACTTCATAAAATCCCGGTGCGGCGATCTTCTTCAGCGTCACCAGGCCCGCCGCGACCGACAGTGGATTGCCCGAGAGCGTGCCGGCCTGATACACCGGTCCCAGCGGCGCGATCTGTTCCATGATGTCGCGCCGACCGCCGAAGGCTCCCAGCGGCATGCCGCCGCCGATCACCTTGCCGAAGGTCGATAGGTCTGGCGTGATGCCGTAGAGACCTTGCGCCGACCCCGGGCCAACACGAAAACCCGTCATCACCTCGTCGAAGATCAGAACGGCTCCATGCCGCGTGCACATCTCGCGCATCGCGGCGAGGAATTCCGGTTTGGGCGCAATCAGGTTCATGTTGCCGGCCACCGGCTCGACGATCACGCAAGCAATGGACTTGACGTGTTTGAGGAACGCATCCTTGAGACCCTGGGCGTCGTTGTAGTCGAGTACCAGCGTGTGCTTCGCCAGGTCGGCCGGCACGCCTGCCGACGAGGGATTGCCGAAGGTCAGCAGGCCGGAACCGGCCTTGACCAGCAGGCTGTCGCCATGCCCGTGGTAGCAACCCTCGAATTTGATGATCATGTCGCGTCCGGTGAACCCGCGCGCCAGCCGGATCGCGCTCATGGTGGCCTCGGTACCGGACGACACCAGACGCACCATGTCCATGCTCGGTACCCGCTGCACCAGCAATTCGGCAAGTTCGACTTCGCCTTCCGTGGGTGCGCCGAAAGTAAGGCCTCTTGCAGCGGCTTCCTGCACGGCTCTCACGGTGTCGGCATCGGCGTGACCGAGGATCAGCGGGCCCCAGGAACCGACATAGTCGAGGTAGGACTTGCCGTCGGCGTCCCAGACGCGGGCACCCTCGCCGCGAGCGAAAAAGCGTGGTGCGCCACCAACGGAGCGAAACGCTCGCACCGGCGAATTAACGCCGCCGGGAATGGTTTTCTGGGCGCGGACAAAGAGTTCTTCGTTGCGAGTCATGAAAGATTCCTGTGAATCAAGAAATGCGTGCAAGGCACACGGTCAGTCGCTCAGGATGCCGGCCCTGCGCCATCTGGCTTTGCCGCCGGATTGAATAGCTGCTGATAGGCCTGCGCCCGTGCCTTGATGTCCATCGCATCGAACAAGTCGCTGACCACGGCCAGCATGTCGGCACCCGCGTCGATCACCTGCGGCGCATTGTCGAGCGAGATGCCGCCGATGGCGGCGACCGGCAGGCCGAAACGGCGGCGGGCCTCGCCCAGCAATTCCAGCGGCGCACGCACGGCGCCTGGCTTGGTGCGCGAAGGGAATACGCTGCCGAAAGCCAGGTAGTCGGCGCCCGCTTCTGCCGCCTCCTCGCCACGCGCAAGCTCGTTGTAGCAGGAAACACCAAGAATGCGTTTCGGCCCGAGGGCATCGCGCGCCGCAGCCAGCGAACCGCCCGGCGCATCATCTCGCCCGAGATGGGCGCCGTCGGCGCCGATCTCCACGGCCAGCCAGACATCGTCATTGACGATCAGCTTGGCGCCCACTGCATGGCAGATGCGCAGCATCTCGGCCGCCTGGGCCCGACGCAGCGGGCGCGATGCCATCTTGTTGCGGTACTGGACAAACGGCGCGCCGCCGTCGAGTGCCGCCTTGACCAGCGCGGATAGTCGAGGCAGCAGGGGATCATCGGCAGTAACGGCGCACAGGCCCCTGATAATCATGTGGCGGCGTCCATCGCAAGCTGCAAGAAGTCAGGTTTCATCAGCTTCATCATCCTCTTCCCGCGACCAGAACAGGCGGTCGGGAATGAATTGTCCCATGCCCGGACGAAAACCGGCAGCCAATGTGCGCCAGGTGTATTCCTGTGCGCCCATGACCGCCTCGGCGAGATCGACGCCGCTGGCCAAATGTGCGGCGATGGCCGAAGCCAGCGTGCAGCCGGAGCCATGATAGCTGCCGGGCAGGCGATCCCAGCGATCGGTTCGCACCGCACCGTGGCTGCCGTAAAGCGTATTGATTACCTGCGGCGTACCCTCGTGAGTTCCCGTAACCAGCACATACTCACACCCGGCATTGATCAGGCGATGGGCGCATTCCGCAAGGCCCGGCTCGAAGTGGCTGCCACCTTCCGCCTCGCAGATCTGCTGCACCAGGCGCCGGGCTTCAAGACTATTGGGCGTAAGCAGCGTCGTCTGCGGCAACAGCAGGCCGATCATGGCCTCGATCATTTCCTCGTCGGCGAACTGGTCGCCGCGCCCGGAAGCCAGCACCGGATCGAGGATCACCGGAATATCGGGGTAGTCCGAGATTATTTCGGCAATCGCGGCAATGGCCTCGACGCTGCCCAGCATGCCAAGCTTGAAGGCCGCTACCGGCATGTCCTCGAGCAGTGCGCGCGCCTGATCGGCCACCCATTCGGCATTAATCGGCAACACCCCCTCGACACCCGCCGTGTCCTGCACCGTAAGCGCCGTGACCACCGTAAGCGGATGACAGCCAAGACTGGCCAAGGTCAGAATGTCTGCCTGCAAGCCGGCGCCGCCGGTCGGGTCGGATGCCGCAAATGTCAGCACAATGGGTGGAGGCAGGTTGGCGGCGAGGGCAACAGTCATAAATATCCTGGCCCGACGCGGGATTGTCGGGCGACGAGCAGCTTGAGTTAATATCCCGCAATTCTATCCGAAGGCATAGCGCCTCCCGGCCACTGTGGCGGGGCATTCCCTATTTGACACCGCCCCTGGCGCCGGCGCGCAGCGGCATAACCGACAGCTCTGCCATGATGCCTGAACAGCCTTATTCCAGATGGATGTGCCTGATCTGCGGTTTCATCTATGACGAAACGGAAGGCCTGCCTGAAGACGGGCTTGCGGCGGGCACCCGCTGGGAGGAAATACCGCCCAACTGGACCTGCCCGGAATGCGGAGCACGCAAGGAAGACTTCGAAATGGTCAAAATCTAAGTATGATTGCAGTTAACAAAACCTGACCACAAGGTCGATGGGCGAAGGAGGCGACGGGGGAATATGAAAAGCGCGCAAGGACAGTTCTGCCGCAAACGGCTTGGTTTGCCGCCCTTGGTCGTCGTGATTGAAGTCTTGATCCAGCATGGAGTAACGTGAGCGAGACACCCCAGCTTTCCGGCATCAAGGTGATGGTGATCGATGACTCGAACACCATCCGCAAGACGGCGGAGATTTTCCTGCTTCAGGCCGGTGCTCAGGTAGTGCTCGCCGAGGACGGCTTTGATGCGCTGGCCAAGATTAACGATCACCTGCCCAACGTAGTGTTTTGCGACATCCTGATGCCGCGACTCGATGGCTACCAGACCTGCGCGCTGATCAAGAAGAACCCGAAATTCTCGGCCACGCCAGTAATCATGCTGTCATCCAAGGATGGACTTTTTGACCGTGCACGCGGGCGCATGGTCGGTTCCGATGAATACCTGACCAAACCCTTCACCAAGGATAGTCTTCTGAAAACCGTTGCCGCACACGCTGCGCGCGGCTGAGTGGGTTTTCCTTTTTAGCGAGCCAGTCACCATGCCAATTAAAAAAATCCTGATCATCGACGACTCTCCCACCGAGCGCCACATCATGACCCAGCTTCTGCTGGGCGGCGGCTACGAAGTCAGCACCGCCGAAAGCGGAGACGAAGGCATCGCGCGTGCCAAGCAGGTCATTCCCGACCTGGTCATCATGGACGTGGTGATGCCCGGGACCAACGGCTTTCAGGCCACCCGCGCCTTGTCGCGCGACGAAGCGACCAAGAACATCCCCGTCATCATCTGCACCACCAAGAATCAGGAAACCGACAAGCTCTGGGGCATGCGCCAGGGCGCTCAGGATTACGTAACCAAGCCGGTGGATGGCCCAGCCTTGCTGGCCAAGATCGCCGCGCTCGGGTAAGGACGCCATGGCCAAGCGCATCAGCCTGCGCGAGTTCCAGCAAGGCCTGTCCGAACGACTGGTGTCGGCACGGCGCGGCGAAGGGGCCCAGGCTCTGCTCGGCATCGAGTCGGGCGCCGATGAGCTTCCCGGCGGCAGCCACTGGCTGATCGACCTGGCCGACTCGGGCGAGGTCGCACCCCTGCCCGAACTCACCCCGGTGCCCCTGACCAAACCTTGGTTCGCCGGCATCGCCAACATCCGCGGTGTGCTCTACAGCGTAGTCGACTTTTCTGCCTGGCGCGGTGGCGCACCGACACCCTGCAATGCGCAGTCACGCCTGCTCCTGGTCGGTGCGCGGCACGGCATCAATAGTGCATTGCTGGTGCGCCGCGCGCTGGGACTGCGTCCCCAGTTGCAAATGCATGCGGCAGGCGATACCGGGGCCGGGGCCGACGCGGGCGAACCGGCGCCCTGGCTGGGCGGCCGCTTCAAGGACGCACAAGACATCATTTGGACCCAGTTGCGCATCCCGGCGCTGCTGTCCGACCCAAGCTACCTAGATATCGCTCTCTGAGCGTTCCGGAAAGGACTGATCAATGGCCTTCAAGTTTCCCTTCAAGTTACCAATGCTCGATCGCCGCAATCGGTCAGCACCCCTGCCGAGAGCGCCGGGAGCAGTCCCTGTGGTGGATCGCCGGGGCAAGGGCAAACTGCCCTTGATCGGGCATCTCGACATCCAGACCCAGCTCCGTATCCTCGGTACGATTTTTCTGATCAGCCTGCTGATCTCCATCGCCTCAATCTTCATGCAGGTTCAGGCGACAAGCCGCGGTACGACCTACCTGTCCATTGCCAGCAACATCCCCCCCCTGACCCAGCAGATTCCCAAAGCCGCGCAGAGCGCCATGCAGGGGCAGAAAGACGGTTTCGCGGAACTGCGCGAAGCCCGCGACAACCTTGGCAAATTGCTTGAAATCCTGCTCGAAGGCGGTGAGATCAAGGGCGTCAAGGTGTTGGCCACCAGTCTTGAAGCGCGGCCGGCCCTCGAAGCCTTGCGCGACACCTGGTACAAACAGAATGATGTCATCACCCAATTGCTGGCGCAGGAGAACCGCTTTACCGCCATCAATCGTCTGGCCACTGAATCGGCTCGACAGGCTCAGGCGATGACCGAAGCGGCGGAAGCAGCCGGCGGCGGTTTGCCGCGGCTGACGGAGCGCATCCTGCGCGGATCCACCCAGCTGGCCTGGGCGCCCGGCTTCGACGAAAACATGGCTGCCCAACTGGCAAAGGATATTTCCAGCGGGCTGGAACTGGCCCCGGCCGAAACTCCACTGGCCAAGATCCTGAAGACAATGCAACCAGCCGCTGCCAGCCTCTCCGGAGATCTCAAGCCCCTGTCCCGCGCGCGCACTGCCGGCATCAGTCTGATCAGCGGTTTTCGCAGCATGGCGGCCAGTGCCGAAGATCTGGTGCAGGCCTACGAAAAGGAAATCGCCGGGCACGATATCGCTTCTGTCTCGGCCGCCTTGTTCGGCTCGCTGGCCTTGCTGATGCTGGTGCTGATGGTCAAGTCCTTCAACGACGAGGGCCAGCGCCGCAGCAATGAAGCAGATCACCAGCGCCGCGTTGCGGAAGCGGAAAAAGATGCGACGCAAGGCGCCATTCTGCGTCTGATGAACGAAATGGGTGACCTCGCCGACGGAGACCTGACGGTGCGTGCGACGGTCTCCGAAGACATCACGGGTGCGATTGCCGACTCGGTCAACTACACCGTAGAAGAACTCGCTGTACTGGTGCGCCGCATCAACGATGCGGCCGTGCGCGTGACCAGCGCCTCGAACGCCGCGCAAAGCACATCCAATGACCTGCTCGCCGCCACCCAGGTGCAATCCACCGAAATCAGGAGCGCCAACGCGGCGGTGCTGGAGATGGCCAACTCGATGAAGACGGTTTCTTCCTCGGCCTTGGAGTCCGCACGAGTGGCGAACGCATCTCTCGAGGCCGCGCAGAAAGGTGCGGCGGCTGTGTCGAACTCGATTTCAGGCATGAATGAAATTCGCACCCAGATCCAGGAAACATCGAAACGAATCAAGCGGCTTGGCGAATCCTCGCAGGAGATCGGCGAAATCGTCGAACTGATTTCGGACATTACGGAGCAGACCAACGTGCTGGCGCTGAACGCGGCGATTCAGGCGGCATCGGCGGGCGAGGCGGGGCGGGGCTTCTCGGTGGTTGCTGAAGAAGTTCAACGACTGGCTGAACGTTCCGGCGAAGCGACCAAACAGATTGCCGCGATCGTCAAAACGATTCAGACCGACACGCACGATGCCGTGGCAGCCATGGAACACTCGACACAGGGCGTGGTGGAAGGGGCCAAGCTGTCCGATGCCGCCGGCCAGGCGCTAAATGAAATCTCCAGCGTGTCGCAGGATCTGGCGCGCCTGATTCAGGCGATTTCAAGCGATACCCAGGCTCAGGCCGACATCGCTACCAAGGTAGCCGACTCGATGCAGGACATTCTTCGAATTACCGGCCAGACCACCACCAGCACGCAAGAAACCGCCGTGTCGATTGGCGAGCTAACCGAGCTCGCTGTCGAATTGAAGGGTTCGGTCTCCGGCTTCAAGGTGTAAGGGAAATATGAAACTCAACGGGTGGCAGACGTCGGGTTCATCCGCGCGGGAGGCGCGGATTGTATCCACCCTCAGTTCCAAACCAGCGATCAGGATTGCTGGCCCTGGGGACCCGTCACAAACCGCAGCTGAAGCAACAGAAAACAATGGGCCATGGCGTGGTGAATAGCTTTTCATGAGTACAGATATCGATACCGGCCCACTGTCCTGGGTCAAAGGGGAAATCGACCTGGCACTGGAGCGTGCCGGGGTGAGTCTTGCTGCACACGCGACCAGTCCGACCGGCGGCGAACTGAAGAAGGCCCGTGCCGGCATGCACCAGGCGCATGGCGCCCTGGCCATCGTCGGCCTCGACGGAATCACTGAATTTGCCGATGCCATAGAGCAACTGCTGGCGGCACTCGAAGATGGAAAGGTGCCGGACGTCGAGGCCGCCATCGCCGCGGCACAAAGCGGGTTTGCCGCACTGCGCGGCTATCTCGACGATCTGATGGCCGGTCACCCCAACCAGCCGCTGAAGCTTTTTGCACCCTACCGCGCAATGACCGTGGCACGGGGCCAACTAGCACCGGGGCCGGCCGCCCTATTTTTCCCCGACCTGACACAGCGCCCGCCGAAACGCGAGAAGGATGTCCCGCCGCTGACTCCCGATGCGCTGGCAACAAGACTGAAAGCCGCGCGCCTGGGTTTTGAACGCGGCCTGCTGAAGTGGATCAAGAACGATCCCAAGGGAATCGCAGAGATGAAGATCTCGGTAGCCATGATCGAAATGACTCGCAGTACCCCCGCCGCACGAGCGTACTGGTGGGTCGCGCTTGGCGTGCTGGACGCGCTTGCTGCCGACGGACTGCCTGACCCAACCCAGGCAAAACTGTTTGCCATGCGCCTTGGCGCCCAGATCAAGAAACTCGTCGAGGGCCACACCGATGTAAGCGAGCAGTTGCTGCGCGACGCGCTATATCTTGCGGCCTGCGCCACGGCGGGTAGCCAGGCGCTGGCAATCGTTCGCGCCGCCTACCGGCTGGATGGGATGGTGCCCACGGCGACGCCGTCCGAGACCGAAAGGCTGCTGCCGCATATTCGCCGTTTGCGCGAATTGCTGGCAACGGCCAAGGACGACTGGAACCACCTTTGTGCAGGTACCGCGGCGGCACTGCCGCCCTTTCACGAACGCACAGCAAAGATCGCCGAGGAAGGGGCCGCAACAGGTCAGCCCGACTACGCGCGGTTGACGGCGGCCATTCTCCAGCAGACCGATCAGTTGCGCCGCGATCCGACGCGCCACAACGATGTCATGGCACTGGAGATGGCCACGGCACTGCTGCTGGCCGAATCCGCACTGGAAAACTTCCAGACCCTGGATGCCGACTTCACACACTCGACCGATACCGTGGTCAGTCGTCTTGCCGCGCTCGGTCGCGGCGAAGAGCTCGGCATGATGGAATTGCCGCATCTCGACGCTATGTCTCGCCGAGCCCAGGAACGACTCCTTCTGGAATCTGTCGCGCGCGAAATTCGCTCCAATCTCGGCGCCATCGAAACTACTCTGGACGCCTACTTCCGCGACAACTCGCGTCAAGCCACCCTGGCCACGATCAAGCAGCCGGTGCGCCAGATTCAGGGCGCTCTGATGGTCCTCGGTCAGGACCGCGCCAACGCCGTGCTCGGAGAATGCGCACAGGCTGTCGAGCATTTCGCCGAGCCCGGCTTCAAGCCGCAGGCCGGCGATTTCGAAGAAGTGGCCAAGAAGCTGTCGGCACTGGGCTTTTTTGTCGCGCAGTTGCAGGGAGGTGCGGCCGATATCGACGCCATCCTTGCGCCGCCTCTCGTGGCAAAACCCGTCCGCGAGGAGCCCGAACCGGCTGAGCCTGTCGCGATGCAGCCCGCGCTGCCTCTGCCAGAAAAACAGTCCATTGGACTTGTAACCAGCATCGGATCGGCAGCCGCCTCAGCCACGCCGGAGGCCCCGGTGCCCGACATCCTTGCCGAAGAGGGTGAAGCGGCGGCTGACGAAGCCCTACCCGACTTCGAAGTGGAAGGTCTGGAAGCACCGCCCGAGCCGCCACCGGCTGCGGCGTCCGCAGCGATTGCAACCCCGGCCCCGTCGGCCGAGGCTTCGCGCCTGATGGACGCCAGCGAGGAAGATCTCGACGCTGAGTTGCTCGGTATCTTCCTCGAGGAAGCCAACGAAGTCCTCGCCACCATCAACGAGCATCTGCCATTGCTGCATGCCGCGCCCAACGATCAGGCTTCGCTGGTCACCTTGCGGCGCAGCTACCATACGCTGAAGGGCAGCGGTCGCATGGTGGGACTGACCGACCTGGGCGAGGCCGGCTGGGCAGTGGAGCAGGTACTGAATGCCTGGTTGCACGAAACCCGTGCCGCCACACCGGCCCTGCTTGAAATGCTCGACCACGCGGCCGAAATATTCAAGGTGTGGGTCGTGCAGCTCGAAAATGGCGGCGGCAGCCATTTCGACGATGCCGAATTGATCCGCCGCTGTCAGGCTCTGGGCGGCGCTGACGATGCAGAGGGCGGAACATCGGCAGCGCCTGCTGCAGCCCCCATCGCTGAGGCGCCTGCTGAAGCTGCACCGCCTGAAGAAGTGCCGCCTGAAGAAGCGCCACCTGAAGAAGCACCGCCTGAAGAAGCACCGCCTGAAGAAGCACCGCCTGAAGAAGCACCGCCTGAAGAAGCGCCGCCTGAAGAAGCACCGCCTGAAGAAGCACCGCCTGAAGAAGCACCGCCTGAAGAAGCACCGCCTGAAGAAGCGCCGCCTGAAGAAGCGCCGCCTGAAGAGCTACCACCGCAGGAGGTCGCAACAGAGATCCGGCCTTCGGCAGACGTCGTATCCTTCCCGACGCCTCCGCCCATCCGTGTCGGAGACGTGGAGATTGCCCCCACCCTCTACAATCTTTACCTCGACGAATCCCGCGATTACATTGCCACCCTGCAGGGCAGTCTCGGCCGGGAAGTTGTGCCGGGAGACGAGGTGATCCGTGCTGCCCACACCACGGCCAGTATTTCAGCGGCTACCGGCTTCATGCCGATTTCTACCCTGGCGCGCGCCCTGGAGAATGCGCTGGTGCGCATGTCATTGATGCAAGCCGTCCCGACTGACGCCCAACGATTTGTTTTTGCACGCTGCGCCGGCGCCCTCGAAGGAATGTTGGGCGCGGTTGCGGAACGTCGCATGCCGGGTGAAGAGTCAGCCCTCACGGCGGAAATCGAGGCCATGCAAGCGGGCGTCGCACCATCCCTCGAACATCATGTCGAACCGGACCTGAAGCCAACTCCAGCGCCGGACACTGAAGCTTCTGAGCTTGCTGTACCGGAAGTCACCATCAGCGCGGCCGATCGTCGCGCGGCACGGATCGAAGACGAAATCGATCCGCAAATCCTGCCGCTCTTCCTTGAAGAGAGCTTGGATCTCATGCGAGAAATCGGTGAGGCCTTGCGCGAATGGCGGGCGGCACCGACCAGTCCCGAGATCGCGCGCACGCTTCAGCGTGCCCTGCATACGCTCAAAGGTAGCGCCCGAATGGCCGGCGCCATGGGCTGCGGCGAGTTGTTGCATGCCATGGAAGACCGCGTCGATCAGGCCACACGTATGAAGTCGGTGCAGGCGGCCACCATTGACGGGATGGAAACCTCCTATGACCGCGCCGCGATGCTGATCGAGTATCTGCGCAATCCAGACGCGGCGCGTCCGGAACAGGAGGAAGCGGAGCCGATTGCCGCGCGGCCCGATGTCTCTGTCGAATCGCAGCAGCCCGAGCCGCAAACCGAGAGGGAAATCGTCGCCACACCGGCAATGCATGCACCCGCCAAAGCCGAAGCTGCTCATGCTCCGACCTTCGTTCCCAGCCCGCAGGTACATCTGCGCGTGCGCGCGAATCTGGTTGACCAACTGGTCAATGAAGCCGGCGAGGTTGCCATAGCGCGAGGACGGATCGAGGGTGAACTGCTGGCACTGAAAACATCCTTGCTTGAGCTCACGGAAAACGTGATTCGCCTGCGCAAGCAACTGCGCGAAGTCGAAATCCAGGCCGAATCGCAGATGCAATCCCAGCAAGCTCTTGCCAGCGAGCGCTCGCAGCAGTTCGATCCGCTCGAGTTCGACCGTTTCACGCGCTTCCAGGAAGTGGCGCGGATGATGGCCGAGAGCGTGAACGACGTCGCCACCGTGCAGCAAAACCTGATGCGCAACCTCGACCAGGCCAATGCGGCCGTGTTCGCGCAAGCGCGTCTCTCCCGGGAACTGTCACAGCGCCTGATGGGCGTGCGCATGGTCCCGTTTGAAAGCCTCGCCGAGCGCCTGCATCGCGTGGTGCGACAGGCCGCAAAGGATACCGGCAAGCGCGCCAACCTGGACATCCGTCACGGCCAGACCGAACTCGACCGTTCGGTGCTGGACAAGATGGCCGGACCGCTCGAGCATATGCTGCGCAACAGCGTCGCCCATGGCCTCGAAGATGGTGCCGGGCGTGCGGCGGCCGGCAAGGATCCAATCGGCCAGATCACCCTGTCGCTGGCACAAGAAGGCAACGAAATCGTGGTCGCCATCGCCGACGATGGCGCCGGTCTCGATTTCGAACGCATACGCAGCCGCGCCATCGAACACGGTCTGCTCGCACCCGATGCAAATGCCGACGAAGCAACCCTTGGGCAACTGGTCCTGCAGGCCGGTTTCTCCACGGCCAAGGAAGTCACGACCGTCGCCGGACGCGGGGTCGGCATGGACGTCGTCAAGAACGAGACGACCAGCCTCGGCGGGCGCATTGAAATATCGTCGGTCACCGGGCGTGGCGCGACTTTCCGCATCTACCTGCCGCTGACCCTGGCCGTCACTCAGGCGGTGCTGGTCACTGCCGGCAATCACCGCTACGCCATCCCGTCCTCGATGATCGAGCAGGCCACGGAACATAAACCCGATGCCGCGGTAAAGGTGCGCGCTACCGGCAGCACCGAGTGGCTGGGAAACCGCTATCCCTACCATTACCTGGCCGAACTGCTGGGCGAGAAAGACGCCATGCCGCCACCGCAGCGGCGGCACTGGATCCTGCTGATCAAGGGCGGGACCGAACGCGTCGCCCTGGAAGTCGATAGTCTTAGCCGCAATCAGGAAGTCGTGATCAAGGCGGTGGGGCCACAGTTGGCCCGCGTACCAGGGCTGGCTGGCGCCACGGTGCTCGGCAATGGCGAGGTCGCACTGATCATCAACCCTGTGGCGCTGGCGGCCCGTGCCGGTCAGCGCGTGGCCGCACCGGTGCAGGTAACGGGCAGCCCGACAGAGTTGGAAACCGCGGCAGCACTAGAAGCCCCCGCAGAAGCGCCAGTTCCCGCAGTTGCCCCGACAGCCGCGGCGGCGGCCGCAGTAATGGTGGTCGATGACTCGCTTACGGTGCGCAAGATCAGCGGCCGGCTGCTGGCTCGCCATGGCTATCATGTGCTGACTGCCAAGGATGGCGTCGACGCACTCGAGCAATTGAGCGATGTAATGCCAGATGTCATGCTGCTGGACATCGAGATGCCGCGCATGGACGGCTTCGAACTGGCGCGCAACATCCGCGGCGACGCGCGCCTGAAGCATATCCCGATCATCATGATCACGTCACGAACCGCGGACAAGCACCGTCAGCATGCGGCGGAAATCGGCGTCAATCACTATCTGGGCAAGCCTTACGACGAAGATGACCTGCTGGCCTGCATCCGTGAAAGCCTCGAAAAAAAACCGTAGCTCACGACGTACATGGCAGCGACCCGCGCAATTCCCTGACTTGAGGACAAGTCCATGACGCAGCATTCATCCGCGCGCCCTTTCAAGGTGCTTGGCATTCAGCAGATCGCCATCGGTGGCACGTCGAAAGAGCGCCTGAAGAAGCTCTGGGTTGAAATGTTCGGCCTTGCAGTAACCGGCAATTACGTCAGTGAGCGCGAAAACGTGGATGAAGACATCACCGCGATGGGCAGCGGTCCCTTCAAGGTGGAAGTCGATCTGATGCAGCCCCTTGATCCGGCCAAAAAACCCGCGGTGCATGAACCGCCCCTCAACCATGTCGGCCTATGGATCGACGATCTGCCCCTGGCGGTGGAGTGGCTCACCGCACAAGGCGTGCGCTTCGCTCCGGGAGGCATCCGCAAGGGAGCCTCGGGTTACGACATTACCTTCCTGCACCCCAAGGCCAACGAGCAGTTCCCGATTGGCGGCGAGGGCGTGCTGATCGAACTGGTGCAGGCGCCTGCCGAAGTCATCGCTGCATTCGCGCGACTGGCCTGACGACAGCGAGGCTACGCTTCCGTCCGGAGCGAGCTTGCTCGCGATTGGGTGACGGCATCGCGAGCAAGCTCGCTCCTACCCCGCAAACACCCGGTAGCACCCTCGTCCGGCGTCTTTCGCGGCATACATCGCCTGGTCCGCGCGACGCAATAGTTCGGAGGGAGATAGTTCTCCGCCGGAGAACACCGCAACGCCTATGCTGCCGGTTATCTCCAGCGGCAAGCCGAGCACGCGCATCGGCTCGCGCAAGCTGGCAACAATCTTGTCCGCCATGCGTTCTGCATCGGTGCCACTGCTGACCCCGGCCAGCACGACCGCAAACTCATCACCGCCGAGTCGCGCCACGGTGTCCACTTCTCGCACCGCCCCCCGGAAACGCTCCGCCGCGGCGCGTAGTACTTCGTCGCCGATGGCGTGGCCGTAGCCATCATTGATCGGTTTGAAGTGGTCGAGATCGATCAGCAGCAAGGCAATCTGCCCGTGGCTGCGCCGCGCCTGCTGCATGGATTGCTCGAGTCGCGCGTCGAACAACAGTCGATTGGCAAGGCCGGTCAGTGGGTCGGTATGGGCCAGTGCCTGCAACTGGCGCTCGTTCTCGCGCAGCCGTGCGTTAGCCGCTTCCAGCTCCCCGGTGCGCTCTGCCACCCGCCGTTCGAGGCTCGCCTCGGAGCGCTGCAGGGCGGCCACCAGTTGCTGCTTGGTGGCCAGTGCTTCGCTCTGCGCCGCATCCTTTTCGCGCCGCAGGCCGTTGATCCGGTCCGCCAGGGCAAAAGAAAGCAGCAGCATTTCGAGTGCCGATCCCATCTGCATGGCGTAGAAACTGACAAACGTGGTTGGCAACACGTTCAGATTGCGCAGGCCGACCACCGCCACACCCATCAGCAGCACGGTCCACGCCAGCAGGAAGGTTCGCGCGCCGGGCTGGCCGGCACGCCAGCAGCGCAGGCCGGCCAGCACCGCCACCACTGAAAACGTGACGCCGGTCAGCGAAGTAAGAATGGCAGCCAGGCGATAGGGCGCGGCGAACGCCGCCATTATGCAGACGGCAAACAAAGCGGCAAGGCCGATCACGGCGCCGTCGAGCCGCGGCAGATTGCGTCGCGTCTCGAGAAAGCCACGGGTGAACAAGGCGCCGAAAAGGCCGGCCCCCGCGAAGCCGATGGTAAAGGCGAGATTGCCCCACACCGGCCAGTCGGGCCAGAGAAACTCGTTGCCCAGTCCGTTGAGCGAAAGCTGTCCGACGGCCATGCTGGTTGCGAACAGGACATAGGTCAGGTAGTTGTGATCGCGCAGCGAAAACCATAGCAGCAGGTTGTAGAGTGCCAGCGCCAGCAACATGCCGAAATAGGCCGACAGTACCGAATAGCTGGCGTGCGAATCCTGCCAGAAGGCGTCACCTTGCCACAAGCGCAGGGGAACCGTCAGCGTGCCTTCAGACACCACCCGCAACCAGACTGTGCTTGCGGCCGCGTCACCCAGATGCACCGGAAATACGAAGTTGCGATGCTCCAGCGGGCGCTGCGCGAAGGGCAGGCGATCGCCGGTACTCAGGTGCTCGCCGCCGGGGCCGAAGTATTCCACACTGTCCAGGGTGGGGAAAGCGACTTCCAGCAGCCAGTCACGCGGCGCGCCGGTGTCCGCTTCAAGTTCTACGCGCAACCACCAGGCAGATGATGAATAGCCAAAATTGATCGCCTCGTCGCCCTGCACCTGCGACGGTCGAAAGTCGGCGCCGCGACGCTGGACATCGGCCAGCGACAAACGGCCGCTCGGATCTTCCAGTATCGCAACCTGGTTCGCCAGCGGAAACGAGGCGAGGCCTGGCACCAGGCGCACCGCGGCAAAGGTAGCGCCGATGTGGCACCACCAGCAGCACAACAGTAACAGCAGGGCAGGAATCCGCGGCACGGCACGATCCGTTTGGAAATCTATGCAAATTCTATCCCATCGGAAACCGTCCCCGAGTCGACCGAGCACGGAAGTCGCGCATCACATATGTAGAATTCGCATCTTTCCTGCAAGCTGGAACGCTCATGCTCTTTGACTCCTACGCCAACTCAGTCCTCGCGCTGGCGAACCGCATCGCCATGGCACCGATGACCCGCTGTCGTGCGGACCATGCGGACGCCGTGCCCAACGATATGATCAGGGAATACTACCGGCAGCGCGCAAGCGCCGGCCTGATTATCTCGGAGGGCTTGCCGGTATCGGATCGTGCGCGCGGCTACCTCAACACCCCCGGGCTGTGGAACGAGGCACAGGCCGCCGGCTGGAAACAGACCACCGATGCTGTACACGCTGAAGGCGGCAGGATATTTGCCCAACTCTGGCATTGCGGCCGCGTCGCGCACGCCGCGCTGCATGCCGACGGCAGTTCCCCCGCCGGGCCGTCCATCAGGCCGGCGGCGACGCAAACCATGATCCCCGGACCGGACGGCAAGCCCGTGTCGGCCGACTGCGGCCAGCCGCAGGCCCTGAGCATGCAGGAAATCCACGGTGTCGTGGATGAGTTTGCCCATGCCGCAAAGCTGGCCATGCAGGCCGGCTTTGACGGCGTCGAGATTCACGGCGCGAACGGCTACCTGCTCGATCAGTTTCGCTGCCCGCGGGTGAACAATCGCAGCGATGCCTACGGCGGCTCCCTGGCAAATCGCTACCGCCTGCTGCTGGAAGTCGTCGACGCAATAGCCGCCGAAGTCGGCCCCAAACGCGTTGCCGTGCGCCAATCGCCCTATGGCCCGGGCAACGACATGATTGTCGACCCGGAACCGATGAAGACCTACCCCTGGCTGGCACGCGAACTGAATCGGCGCGATATAGGCTTCCTGCATATCTACTGCCAGACGGCGGACTGGATTCACGATGCGAGACACTCGATGATGCCGGCATTGCGCGACGCCTTCCACGGCGCAATCATTGCCTGCGGCGGCTTCAAGACAACCCCAGCATGTGAAGCGATTCTCGGCCGCGGCCACGCCGACCTGGTCGCCATCGGCAAGCCCTTCATATCCAACCCCGATCTGGTCGAGCGCTTGCGCAGCGGCGCTGAACTTGCCCGTTGGGACAACCGGACGTTTTATGCCAGCGGTGCGGCCGGATACGTCGATTACCCTGCGCTATGAATGCGCCAGACCGGAATGTGGCGCGTCCCTGGCGGCCGGGAGGCTTCGGGGCCGTCTCATACGGCGTCGTGATATGCGCGTCTTTGACCGGTGAATTCAAGTTTCCCTACCGCGACCGTTAACGCTACAGTTCCCCACCAACACCAACAACGAATGACAACCATGACGACCAAGCCAATTTTCCGCCACTCCCCCCTTATCACTTTGACTGTAGCCCTCGCGCTGGCCGCATCAAGCCAGTCGGCACTGTCGTTTCAGCCGCTGATCACGGACGACACAGGCACCCAGGGCACCGGTGGCAACCAGCTGGAATTCGGCATGACCGAAGACAAGGCTGTCCAGGGCAGCACCACGACCAAGACGCGCACCGTGCCGCTGACCTACACCCGAGGCGTGCTCGACACGCTGGATTTGTATGTCTCGGCCAGCTCGGTTCGAATCAACTCGACCAATACGGCTGCCAATGCCAGCGGCGGCGGCAATCCCGCTCTTGGCGGCAAATGGCGCTTCTACGAGAACGAATCGAGCAAGACCAGTCTCGGATTCAAGCAGGAGTTTCGCCTGCCGGTGAGCACCGCCAAGGAACGCCTTTCGCTCGGTGTAGGCAAAACATCTTCCAGCAGCACGCTGATCCTGACCCAGGAAGTGCCGTTCGGTGCCGTGCATGCCAACCTGTGGTCCTCGAGCGACCGCTATGAAGACACAAGCATAAATGCCAATGCGACGACGACGCGATTCTCGGTGGCTCCAGTGTGGGAAGTCACCGAGCAGTTCAAGCTGGCGCTGGACGGAGGTACTGAAACCCGCCGCACCAGCGCTGCCTCGACCCGCTCACGGACGCTGGAGTTTGGCGCGATCTATTCGCCCAACAAGAACCTGGATTTTGCTCTCGGCGTGATTCGCAAGGCCGACAATGCGACGGCCCAGACAGTAACTAACAGCGTCACCGGCGGCGTGACTTGGCGCTTCAAGTAAAAGCGGCCCGCTACGCCAAAAAACAGGCACGCCTGGCGTGCCTGTTCGTTGGTTCTTCACTGTGCAGCTTGGTAAGCCGCACAGTGAAATATCGACCTACTTGAAGCCGATGATGGCCTGATCCACCGCCAGGCTTTCACCCGGGGTGGCCAGCAGTTTTTCCACCACGCAGTCGCGCTCGGCCTTGAGCACGTTTTCCATCTTCATGGCTTCGATCTTGGCCAGGATCTCACCGGCTTTGACCTCCTGCCCCACGCTGACGGCGATCTGCGTCAGCAGCCCGGGCATCGGCGAGAGCAGGAACCTCGACATGTCGGGCGCCGCCTTGATCGGCATCAGCGCGCGCAGTTCGGCGGTACGCGCCGACATCACCTGCATGTCGGCCTGCACGCCCCAATGGAACAACCTATAGACCAGTCCGCGTCGCTCAACCTGCATGCAGATCGGCTGGCCGTTGAGCGTGCCCACGTACAACGGGTCGCCGAATTGCCAGTGGGAACGCAGTTCATAGACTTCACCGGCAAAGCTCACATTCCAGCCTCCTTCCGCCGGCAGCACCTTTGTCTGATGCTGGCCGGTCGCGAGCAGTACGACAAAATCCTCGCCCGGCGTGAACTCATGCCCCGGCATCTGGCCGGAGATGGTCGCGTTGCGCGCCAGATACTGGCGATGAATCGCCGCGGCGACTGCCACGAGCATCGCCGGGTCGGCATGCGGCACGTCGGCCGCATTGAAACCCTTGGGGTATTGCTCGGCGATCAGGCCGGTGTTGAAGTCTCCGGACAGGAAGCGCGGGTTCTGCATCAGCGCCGCCTGGAAGGCGATGTTGGACGCCACGCCGCGAATGACGAACTGGTTCAATGCATCGCGCATACGCGCGATCGCCTGGTCGCGCGTCGCCGCATGCACGATCAGCTTGGCGATCATCGAGTCGTAGAACATCGAAATCTCGCCACCTTCATAGACGCCGGTATCGACGCGCACGCCGTGCACCTCGGGTGGTGGCAGGTACTTCACCAGACGACCGGTCGAAGGCAGGAAACCGCGGAACGGGTCTTCGGCATTGATGCGACATTCCATCGCCCAGCCGTCGAGCTTGACCTGTGCCTGAGTGAAGGGCAACTTCTCGCCCGCCGCCACGCGGATCATCAACTCCACCAGATCGACGCCGGTGATCAATTCGGTCACCGGGTGTTCGACCTGCAGGCGGGTGTTCATTTCCAGAAAGTAGAAGCTCTTGTCCTTGCCGACGACGAACTCGACGGTGCCGGCGCTCTCGTAATTCACCGCCTTGGCCAGCGCCACGGCCTGTTCGCCCATGGCGCGACGGGTAACCGGATCGATGAAGGAAGACGGCGCCTCCTCGATCACCTTCTGATGGCGACGCTGCAGGGAGCACTCGCGCTCGTGCAGGTAGATCGTGTTGCCGTGGGCATCGCCGATCAGCTGGATCTCGATGTGGCGTGGCTCCTCGACGAATTTCTCGACAAAGATTCGGTCGTCGCCAAAGGCATTCTTTGCCTCGGTCTTGCAGGCGGCAAAACCTTCGCTGGCCTCCTTGTCGTTGTAGGCCACGCGCAAGCCCTTGCCGCCGCCGCCGGCAGAGGCCTTGATCATCACCGGATAGCCAATGCCTTTGGCGATGTCCACCGCCTGCTCGGGCGTGTCGATCGCGGCGTTATGGCCGGGGATGGTATTGACCTTGGCTTCAATCGCCAACTTCTTCGAGGCAATCTTGTCGCCCATGGCCGCCATCGAGTAGTGCTTGGGGCCGATGAAGATGACGCCACTCTCTTCCAGTCGTCGCGAGAACTCCGGGTTCTCCGAGAGGAAGCCGTAGCCCGGATGCACCGCCTCGGCGCCGGTCTCTTTGCAGGCAGCAATGATCTTGTCGATCGACAGATAGGATTCCTTCGAGGCCGGCGGGCCGATGCAGACCGACTCGTCGGCCATGCTCACGTGCATGGCGTCCTTGTCTGCCTCGGAATACACGGCGACGGTGGCAATGCCCATCTTGCGGGCGGTCTTGATGACGCGACATGCGATCTCGCCGCGATTGGCAATCAGTATTTTCTTGAACATGTATTTTCTCCCCAGCGCTTACAGCGGAATGTTCCCGTGCTTGCGCCAGGGATTCTTGATATCCTTGCCGCGCAACATGGCCAGACTGCGACAGACGCGCTTGCGGGTTTCATTGGGCATGATCACATCATCAATGAAGCCGCGCGCTCCCGCGACGAAGGGGTTGGCGAACTTGGCCTTGTACTCGGCTTCACGTTCCTTCACCTTTACGGGATCGTTCTTCTCTTCGCGGAAAATGATCTCCACCGCGCCCTTTGGCCCCATCACGGCGATTTCCGCGGAGGGCCAGGCGAAGTTAACATCGCCGCGCAAGTGCTTGGATGCCATGACGTCGTAGGCGCCGCCGTAGGCCTTGCGCGTGATCAGGGTGACTTTCGGCACCGTGCATTCGGCATAGGCATAAAGCAGTTTGGCGCCGTGCTTGATGATGCCGCCGTATTCCTGCGCGGTGCCCGGCATGAAGCCCGGCACATCGACCAAAGTGATGATCGGGATGTTGAAGGCATCGCAAAAGCGCACGAAGCGGCCGGCCTTGATCGAGGACTTGATGTCCAGGCAGCCGGCCAGCACCATCGGCTGGTTGGCGACGATGCCCACCGTCTGGCCTTCCATGCGGGCAAAGCCGATCAGGATGTTCTTGGCATGGTCGGGCTGGATCTCGAAGAAGTCGGTGTCATCCACCATCTTCAGGATCAGCTCCTTCATGTCGTAAGCCTTGTTGGCGTTATCCGGCACCAGCGTGTCGAGCGAGAAATCGAGGCGATCAGCCGGATCGAAGGTCTGCCGAACCGGCGGCTTCTCCTTGTTGTTGAGCGGCAGGTAATTGAAGAAGCGGCGCAACATCAGCAGCGCATCGACATCGTTCTCGAGCGCCAGGTCCGCCACGCCTGACTTGCTGGAATGCGTCACCGCACCACCGAGTTCCTCGGCCGTGACTTCCTCGTGGGTCACCGTCTTCACCACCTCGGGGCCGGTGACGAACATGTAGGACGAATCCTTGACCATGAAAATGAAGTCTGTCATTGCCGGGCTATACACCGCGCCGCCCGCGCAGGGCCCCATGATCATCGAGATCTGCGGGATCACGCCCGATGCCATGACGTTGCGCTGGAATACGTCAGCGTAACCGCCGAGCGCGGCAACACCCTCCTGAATGCGCGCGCCACCGGAGTCGTTGAGGCCGATCACCGGACAGCCGACTTTCAGTGCGTGATCCATGATCTTGCAGATCTTCTCGGCGTGGGCTTCAGACAGCGCACCGCCGAACACCGTGAAATCCTGGGAGAAGACGAACACCATGCGGCCGTTGATGGTGCCGTATCCCGTCACCACGCCGTCGCCCGGAATGTGGCTCTCGCCCATGCCGAAGTCGACACAGCGATGTTCCTTGAACATGTCCCATTCTTCGAAGGTGCCATCGTCGAGCAACATCTCGATGCGCTCGCGCGCCGTCAGCTTGCCTTTGCCGTGCTGCGCGTCGATGCGCTTCTGGCCGCCTCCCAGCGCCGCCCGACCGCGCTTTTCGTCCAACTGCTGAATGATGTCGTGCATGGATTTACCTCCGATCAAACAAACTAGAAAATGCGGCTGGCCAGCCCGAGCAGGCGCTGCGCCGCCGCAGTCGGCGTGGTGCTGCCGGCTTCAACGGAAACTACGAGTTCGGCCATGGCCGTCTTGACGGCGGGATGCTCGCGAAAGCGGCTGCGCAGCCCGGTATCGATTTGTTGCCACATCCAGGCCTGCGCCTGATGACGCCGCCGCGCTGCAAATTCGCCCGTGGCGAGCAAGGTGCTCTTGAATTGTTCGATGACCTGCCAGAAATCCGCCAGCCCGTCCCGGCGGGTGGCCGACAGCGTCAGCACCGGCGGATTCCAGTTGGGGGAGGCCGGATGCAGCATGGACAGCGCCGAGCGCATTTGCGCGGCAGCCAGTTGCGCCGCCGTCGGGTCGATGTCGGCTTTGTTGAACACGACGAGATCGGCAAGTTCCATGATCCCCTTCTTGATCGCCTGCAGGTCGTCGCCGGCGTTGGGCAGCATGAGCAGCACGAAGGCATCGGTCATGCCCGCCACCGCAATTTCGCTTTGTCCGACGCCCACCGTCTCGACGATGATGATGTCGTAGCCCGCTGCCTCGCACAGCAGCAGCGCTTCGCGCGTGTGCTCGGCAACGCCGCCCAGACTGCCGGACGAGGGCGACGGCCGAATGAAGGCCTCCGTGCGCTGCGAGAGCAGTTCCATGCGCGTCTTGTCGCCGAGAATCGACCCCCCGTGCACGCTGGACGAGGGGTCTACGGCGAGTACCGCGACCCGATGTCCGCCCGCAATCAGGTACATGCCCAGCGCTTCGATGAAGGTCGACTTGCCGACGCCGGGGACGCCCGAGATGCCGATGCGCATGGTTCGTCCGGTATGCGGCAATAGTGCGTCGAGAAGCCGTTCCGCCCGCTGTCGATGCTCGGTACGCGTCGACTCGACCAGGGTGATGGCCTTGGCCAGCGCACGGCGATTGCCGGCCAGAAGGCCATCGACCAGCGCCTTGTCAAGGTCATCCACGCCGGATTGGCCCAGTTCGGGCACGGGATGCATTCCGTATTCAGGCGGATGCCGGCAGGTGCGCGGCACGAATCGCCCGCAACACTTCATGGGCGCACTGGGGAATCGGTGTGCCCGGACCAAAGATGCCGGCGGCGCCGTCCTTGTACAACTGTTCGTAGTCCTGAGCCGGGATTACGCCGCCGACAAAGATCACGATATCGTTGGCGCCCTGCTCGCGCAGCGCCTTGACCAGCGCCGGCACCAGCGTCTTGTGGCCGGCGGCAAGCGTGGAAACGCCTATGGCGTGAACGTCGTTTTCGATGGCCTGCCGCGCCGCTTCGTCCGGGGTCTGGAACAATGGACCAACATCAACGTCGAAGCCGAGGTCGGCGAAAGCCGTGGCGACGACCTTGGCGCCGCGATCATGCCCGTCCTGGCCCAGCTTGGCGATCATGATGCGCGGCCGGCGTCCTTCGGCGGCAGCAAAGTTGTCGATGAGGTCGCGGATTTCCTTCATGGTGCCATCGTCGCCAAAAGCTGCACTATAGACGCCAGACACGGTCTGCGTGGTGGCGCGATGGCGGCCATACACCGCTTCGAGGGCATCTGAAATTTCGCCGACGGTAGCACGCAGGCGGCTGGCCTTGATCGCCAGATCGAGCAGATTGCCGCTCTTGTCCTTTGCTGCGGCTGTGAGGGCAGCAAGGGCGGCCGTCACTGCGGTGCTGTCGCGCGTGGCACGTATCTGCTTCAGGCGCACAATCTGGCCGTCACGCACGGCGTGGTTGTCGACGTCGAGCGTGTCGATCGCCGCCTCTTCTTTGAGCTTGTATTTGTTCACACCGACGATGACGTCCTGGCCCGAGTCGATGCGCGCCTGTTTCTGCGCGGCGCAGGTCTCGATCTGCAGCTTGGCCCAGCCGCTTTGCACGGCCTGGGTCATGCCGCCCATCTTGTCCACGTCTTCGATGATGCGCCAGGCTTCGTCGGCGATGTCCTGGGTCAGCTTTTCCATCATGTAGCTGCCGGCCCAGGGGTCGATCACGCTGGTGATGTGCGTTTCTTCCTGGATGATGAGCTGGGTGTTGCGCGCGATACGCGAGGAGAACTCGGTTGGCAGTGCGATGGCCTCATCGAGCGAATTGGTGTGCAAGCTCTGCGTGCCGCCGAACACCGCCGCCATGGCTTCGATGGTGGTACGCACCACGTTGTTGTAGGGGTCCTGCTCGGTCAGTGACCAGCCGGAGGTCTGGCAGTGGGTGCGCAGCATCAGCGACTTCGGATTCTTGGGCTTGAATTCGTTCATGATGCGCCACCACAAGAGGCGGGCCGCGCGCATCTTGGCGATCTCAAGATAGAAGTTCATGCCGATCGCCCAGAAGAAGGACAAGCGGCCGGCGAAGGCATCGACATCCATACCCGAGGCCAGCGCGGTCTTCACGTATTCGCGGCCGTCGGCCAGCGTGAAGGCCAGTTCCAGCGCCTGCGTCGCGCCGGCTTCCTGCATGTGGTAGCCGGAGATCGAGATCGAGTTGAACTTCGGCATGTGCTGCGCCGTGTAGCCGATGATGTCGGCAATGATGCGCATCGAGGGTTCGGGCGGGTAGATGTAGGTGTTGCGAACCATGAATTCCTTGAGGATATCGTTCTGGATCGTGCCCGAGAGTTGCTCCTGCGCCACACCCTGCTCTTCGGCCGCCACCACGTAGCCGGCCAGGATGGGCAGCACCGCGCCGTTCATGGTCATCGACACAGAGACCTTGTCCAGCGGGATACCGTCGAACAGGATCTTCATGTCCTCGACCGAATCGATCGCCACGCCGGCCTTGCCCACGTCGCCCGTCACGCGTGGATGGTCCGAGTCGTAGCCACGATGCGTGGCCAGGTCGAAAGCTACCGAAACGCCCTGACCGCCGGCGGCCAGCGCCTGCCGGTAAAAAGCGTTGGAAGCCTCGGCGGTCGAGAATCCTGCGTACTGGCGGATGGTCCACGGCCGCACTGCATACATGGTGGCCTGCGGCCCGCGCAGGAAGGGCGCGAAGCCCGGCAGGGTATCTGCGTAGGGCAGGCCCTCGACATCTGCCTTGGTATAGAGCGGCTTGACGGTCAGACCCTCGGGCGTAACCCAGTTCAGTTTCGATACATCGCCGCCAGGCGCCGACTTTGCAGCTGCCTTGGTCCAGGCCTCGATCGAGGGAATGCTGACTTCCGGTGCCTTGCTCATGTCTCTTCCTTTTCCTAACTTGCATGGTCGCCAAGACCACCCCAGCGCCACGAAATCGTTACAGGCAATTTGAAGGCCCGCCCCCCATTCCCCCCTCACGGGGGGCTACTGATTTGCTCGCTTCGCTCGGCTATTGTCAGCCGCTCCGAACAAATTGTTTCACGCTAGGGCTCTTGACTTCCTGACGAGGACGCATGATACTGCATCCATAATTATGAATGCAAGACCTTCTTCACATATTCTTGTTGCCCCTGCCTTGTACGAACAGGTGGCAGAACGCTTGCGCACCCGAATCTACGCTCATGAGCTACCGCCGGGCGGCTGGATCGATGAGCAAGCGCTTGCTCTGGAATACGGTATCAGCCGCACGCCCCTGCGTGAAGCGCTGAAAGTACTGGCCGCCGAAGGTCTGGTGCTGCTCAAGCCGCGCCGCGGATGTTACGTGACCCAACTATCGGAACAGGACATAGACGAGGTCTTTCCCGTCATGGCCATGCTCGAGGGCCGGGTCGCCGAAGTCGCCGCGCGTCGCGCCACCAGCGCCGATCTTGCGCGCCTGGCCGACATTCACGAGGAACTCGAAAAGCATGCCGCGGCCAACAACGCCGACCGCTTCTTTGAAGCCAACCAGCGCTTCCACGCCGCCTTGCAGGAAATTGCCGGCAATCGATATCTCGCGCAACTGATCGACGATGCGCGCAAGGTGATCAAACTCACCCGCCGCGATTCCCTGCGACTGGAAGGCCGGCTCAAACAATCTCTCGAAGAGCACCGTGAAATCCTCGACGCCTTGCGCACAAAAGACACCGAGCGGGCAAGGCAGTCCATGCACGACCACCTGCTGTCCGGACGTGCCGCCCTGGCACGCCTGGCGACGTCGAGCTGAACCATTGGCGCTGGCGGAGTCGCTGCCGCCCACAAGCGTAGCTGAATATCACCAGCCGGCGGCAATCGGACATCATCCAGCTAGGTCACGTGATCGGGAGCGAAGCAATGTCGAATTCGAGTACGGTCCACTCCCCGACATCGGGCGAACCGAAAGCGTGACGCTTGGAGCTTGTCCCGACAACGCGACAGCCCATGCGTTCGACCAACCAGCGGATGGTCCCGGGACGATCGGCCTCACTGCGCACGGTGCGGATGCCACGCGCAAACATTCCTCGGCGCATTGCCAATATCAATTTTTCACCAATTCCACGGCAATGATAAGCGGGATCCACGCAAAAACTGGCGCCCTCGGCGAGGATCGGCGAATGAAGAATATAGCTACACACGCCGACAACACGATCACCATCGATCGCGACATATGCGTTGTCAATGGCGACTCCCGTTCGCTCCGGGACAGGTAAATCGGGCGAAGGCGCTACCGGAGCGATGTTCCAATGCGCGAGCAGCTTCATTACCTGCTCGAAGTCCGTCGGCTCCATTTTGCGAATCTCGATGGCCATGGCGGCAACCTCAGGGGGCGGGCTCATCGTCCGCGACAACCAGCGAAACGATATCCTCGAATTTCATGCTGGACGAGCGCGGAATTTCTGCAACAGGTGTCAATGTCACAGCAAATGGAAAACCCAGCGCCTCGTGAATCGCCGTGACCATGGCACGCTCTTCGTCCGGGAGCAACACGCGCTCGGCGACGAAACGCGCTTCGACCGCACCTCGCACATGCTGGACGATCTGCAACTGCTGGATCGGCGCTATGCCGGCGTACCGTATTGCGGGCGTGCTCGGCCAAAACCGTTGGCCATCGGGCAGCACCAGCATGTTGCGGCTGCGGCCGAGGATACGCGTAAGCACCGGCAACCCTCGGCCGCAGCCGCATGGCGGACCCACCTCGGCATAGTCGCCAAGCGCATAACGGAGCAACGGCATTGCGAAATTATGCAGCGTGGTAACGACAACGCGCCCGATTGCACCAGGAGGGCACGGTCTGCCCCGATCATCAAGGATTTCGATTAGAAGGTGCTCCGATTGCAGATGATAATGTTCATGCCCGGGGCATTGCAGCGCAATGTAGCCGACCTCCTCCGCACTGTAAACATCGGCCACGCCCACGCCCCAGGCCTCGCGGCACATCGCGCGCAAATCCTGGGGCAGGGTTTCGCCAAAGGTACGCACTTCTCTCAGGCTGGGGAGCTTGACACCACCCGTGAGCGATAGCCTCGCCAGCTCGCGCAGGTTGGTAGGATGACTGAGCAGGTAATCGGGGTTGTGCTTCTGCAACCACTCCAGTTGGCGCGCGAGATCCGTGCGGATGTTAAGAACCGCGCTGGGTCCGGTAACAAACAGGGCATCGGTGGCAGGCCCCCAACCGGAATGTTCGCTATCGTCAACGCGACTGCGGATCGCGCACAGCTTGCCGGCAAGGTCGCGGCGGTGCCACAAATGGTCGCGTAAGGTCTGCGCTAACCAGAACATAGTGTCGAGCTGGGTGCCAAACACTCGTACCGGCTCGCCGGTGGAACCCCCGCTCTTGTGTTCAACCAGCTGCCCATGTCCACGCGGTACCGCCTGCGACATCAGCGCCTCACCGTGTGTCTGAATGTCTCGGCGGGTAAGCAATGGCAGATGCGCGAATGCCGCGGGGTCTATGTCTTCACCCGGGTCAATACCCGTTGCGCTCAATCGGTCGCGGTAAAAAGGTACAGAATGCGCGACGTGCGCCAACACTTCCCGTAGCTGACGGAATTGTTTAGATTCAAGCTTCGCAAGCGGCCACCACTGGCTTTGCTCGAATTGGTACTGCAACGCGAGGAGCTCCGCGCCATTGGTTGAAGGGATGCCAGGCCAGTTGACGCCTGCAATCGCACTTTTCAGTTCGTAGTCGGCTACCATCTCCATGTATCAGGCAGTATAGCTTTGCCGCACTCAACCGCGTGATGGGGCGCTACCGCAATCTACTGACGCTGCCCGACGGGTCGCAACCCGGGGCGCTGCTGGGTTACAAGCAGCATCTTTGAAATATTGCGCCACTGGAACTCATGCAAGTGGTGCAGACCAGACTTGAGGAAATCACCCTTCACCTGGTCATGCCGCGCATGCTGAACGATTCCGAAATGACCGACTTGACCACCTTCATCCACGGCAACCTTGGCCATCCATTTCGCTGATCCAGCGTTCGCCAAAGCAACAAGGCCCCTCACGGGGCCTTGTTGCTTTGCTGCTGCCTCAGCGTTCAGCGATGCCGCTGGCCGCTGTGATGGCTGGCCGGCTTGGCAGCGCCGCCTCCGGAACGGGCGGGGCGCGGGGCGCCGCTGCGGCCTCCGTTGCCGCTACGCGTGCGCGCCTGGGCCGGCTTCTGCGCCGGCGGGCGGCCGGCGGCTGGACGCGGCACCGAGTTATTGTGTTGCGGCTCGAAGCCGGGCATGACCGACGTCGGGATCTCGCGCTTCAGCAGGCGCTCGATGTCGCGCAACTGGATGCGCTCTTCGCTGCTGACGAGACTCAAGGCTTCACCGCTGGCGCCGGCACGGCCGGTGCGGCCGATGCGGTGAATGTAGTCCTCGGGCACATTGGGCAGCTCGAAATTCACCACGCGCGGCAGCTAAACGATGTCGAGGCCGCGCGCGGCGATGTCGGTCGCCACCAGCGCCGCCAGCTTGCCGGCCTTGAAATCGGCCAGCGCACGGGTACGGGCGTTCTGCGACTTGTTGCCGTGCAGGGCGGCGGTACGCACGCCAGATTGCTCCAGCTTCCTGGCCAGTGCGTCGGAGCCATGCTTGGTGCGGCAGAACACTAACACCTGATGCCAGCCGTGGGCGGCGAAGAGATGCAACAGCAGATCGCGCTTCTGGTCCTGGTCGACCTTGATCACCGAGTGCGAAACCAACTCGGCCGGCGCGTTGCGGCGCGCGACTTCGACCATGGCCGGGTCTTTGAGGACGGCATGGGCCAGTTCGCGCACTTCGGCGGCAAAGGTGGCGGAGAACATCAGATTCTGCCGGACTTTCGGCAACTTCTCGATGATGCGGCGGATGTCGCGGATGAAGCCCATGTCGAACATGCGATCGGCTTCGTCGAGCACCAGGGTCTGGACTTTCGACAGATCGACGGTGCGCTGGCCGAGGTGGTCGAGCAGGCGACCCGGCGTGGCGACAAGGATGTCGATACCGCGACGCAGGGTCTGGATCTGCGGGTTGATGCCGACACCGCCGAATACGGCGAGGCTGCGCAAGCCGGTATGGGCGCCATAGACGCGCACGCTTTCCAGCACCTGAGCGGCGAGTTCCCGCGTCGGCACCAACACCAGCACGCGCGGTGCGGTGTGGGTTACCTTTTGCAGCGGGCTGCCGGTCTGGCCAATGAGCGGGTTGGTGAGGCGTTGCAGGATGGGCAGCACGAAGGCTGCCGTCTTGCCGGTGCCGGTCTGGGCCAGGGCCTCGAGATCGCGACCGGCGAGGATGTGGGGGATGGCCTGTTGCTGAACAGGAGTGGGCGTGGTGTAGCCCTGCTCGCCAATGGCGCGCAGGAGCTCGGCCGAAAGGCCGAGTTCGGAGAACTGCATGTTGATTACCTCTGAAGCCGACCCCCGCATATGTGCAGGCCAATCTGGGCGGAAACTTCCATGGGGTGTAACCGTCGAGGGGACTGAGAGATGCTCTACGTCGCCCTTCAGGCACGACCGGCAGACTGGGGCGCGGTCGCTGAGGAGGTGAAGCGGGGCGGACTGTAACACAGCCCGCCCGCAAACCCCGGTTTTGTTTTGCGGGCTGCCCGCCGCCCGCGCGTGATTTCAGGCTTCCATCATGACGAAGTCGTTCTTTGCCACCCCGCAATCAGGGCAGACGAAGCTGTCCGGCACGTCGGCCCAGCGGGTGCCGGCGGCCAGGCCATGTTCCGCATCGCCCGTTGCTTCGTCGTAAACCCAGCCGCAAACAATACATTGCCACTTTTTCATCTTTCCTATCTCCTGCCAAATATAGTCAACACTACCTGTTCGTGCTGCAACAGCATACAACATGGCCACAGCCGATATTATCGCGCCCGCGGTTACGCCAAAGCGGCGCGTTGGTTCAAGTCTTGCCTTGCGCGATCAGAAACTCGCCGAACTTCCGATCGCTGGCTTCGATGTGCTCGATCAGCCAGCGGTAGAGAAACTGACTCAATTCGACCGCGACATATTTGTCTTCTATCTCGATGCGCATTTCCATATCCCGTGCTCGCGACAGCAAGTGCTCATGCTGCTGTCGATGCGCCTCAAGATCGGGGTAGCCCGCCTGTTCCATCAGACCCTCCTCACTGGTGAAGTGGGTCGCGGTGTAATCGAGCAGTTCGGCGGCGGCGGCGCGGATCAGGCTCTGTGCCTTGTCATCCCTCGCTTCGAGGCTGTCGTAAACCCGCGCCACGATCTCGAACAGTTGCCGATGTTCCCGGTCTATCTGCTCGACGCCGACCTGGTACTTTGCATCGAATTGCGGCCGCTCATCCATGGCTCATGCTCCTCACTTGTTTCAGCACAACATGCGGGCCATACGCTCAAGTCTTGAGTAAGGTCGGGCGCATGCCCTGCCAGGAAACTTGTGGCCACTCGAGGGCATCGAGCATGTTCTTGACGCGCAGGCCGAGTTCGGTGTCGCCCTCGATCGAAAGGCTGCGATTGAAAAACAGGGTATCCGGGTCTTCCTGCCGGCTGACCATCTGCAGGAAGGCCGACAGGCGCGCCGTGAAATGCAGGTCGGGCTTGCCGGTGGGGACGAAGACCGGCCGAAAGGCCCCGGCGTTATAGGTGAAGTCGGCCACCATGCCGGTGTCCAGCACCGTCACGCGAAACGAGCGCCCCTCCAGTTCCTGCAGGCTTTCCTCGGGCAGCACGCCCAGTTTCTTTGCGGCGTTCATGGCCAGTGCGAGGTTGAGCGAATGCGGCCATTGCGGCAGCCGCGCGCCCAGACGGGCCACCAGCGACGGCAAGGTGAACGGCGGTATCGTCGGAATGATCAAACCATTTGCCATCACAACTCCTCCAAAGCAGTTTGGTGCGCCGTACCGGCGCGACCGAACCAGAAACCATTGACCAGGCCGGCCGGTGCCCAGTTCTCGTCATCCACTTCAGCCTGACCGGCGCGTGAGCGGGCAAAGGCGTCGAGCACAGCGAAAGTATGCACCGGTTGCGGGCTGATGCGCACGGCGTCGATGCCCTGGGTGACCAGTTCCGGCATCTGCGCCAGCAGGCTATAGGTCTGCGCCGACATGGTCTGAATGCCGTTCAGCGTCAGAAAGGCCTGGGCTTCACGAGTGTTGACCAGCATGCCCTCCGGGTGGTCAAGGCACTTGAACTGGCAGTCGTCCTTGTTCAGGCCGTAGTAGCGCGCAGTGAAGCAGCGCGCCGAGAAGGCCAGCGGCAGCTTGCCGAAGGCGAACACTTCGGTTTCCATTCCGACCGGCCGACTGCTGTGCAAGGCCTCAATCACGCTGCCGGAAATCTCCAGCGGCGGCAGCCAGCGCTTGGCGCCCTGCGCGGCAAAGAAAGCCAGGGTCTGTTCGTTGTAGATGTTCAGGTGCGGCCCGGCGACGAAGCCGAGGCCATGGTCGCAGGCGATCTTGACCGCCCCGAGGTCGTTGGCCTCGATCATGCCGCCGGCATCGGCGATGAGGCGGCGCAGGGCTTTCAGGTCGCTCTCGGACTCGAGCAGGGCCTGGGCCGTGAGCACCACTTCCTTGCCGGCCTCGCGCAGATCCTTTGCCAGTCCGATCCAGTCCGCAGTGCGCAATTGCTGACGGCGCGAGCAAACCGCCTCGCCCAGATAGATGCGGTCGATCGCCGGATGCTGCGCTGCCTGGGCGTAGAACTCCATCACCTCGGCTTTCGGCCAAAAGAACAGCAGGGGCCCTAGCGTGATTTGCATCAACGCCATGGCCTGTTGTAGGCGCCCAGCGTAATTTGGGAACCTTCCGCGACCTTGCCCAGTTCGGCCGCCCAGACCGGTTTCACCTTGTAGCTTTGCGGTGACGCAATCGCTGCATCGAGCGCCTGGCGCAGATTGCGCGTGACTTGCGCGACATAGGTGGGGCTGCGCTGGCGGCCCTCGACCTTGATCGCGGCGACCCCGATCCTGACTATCTCTGGCAGCATTTCCAGCACGTTGAGGCTGGCCGGCTCTTCCATGGCGTAATAGGTCTCGCCCTCGACTTCGAAGCGTCCCTTGCAGATGGTCGGGTAGCCGGCGTTTTCGTCATTAGCGTAGCGGTCAATCAGGATGCCGTTCAGTCGCACGTCCATTTCGTTCGGCTTCTTTTCCCATTGCACGTATTTGGCCGGCGAACAGGCGCCGACGGTATTGGGGGATTCGCCGGTGGCGTAGGAAGAGAGCCAGCAGCGGCCCTCGTTCATCACGCAGAGGCTGCCGAAACCGAAGACCTCGATGTCCACCTCGGTATTGCGGATCACGTTCTCCACCTGGGCCAGGGTCAATACGCGCGGCAGCACGGCGCGCTGGATGCCGAACTTTTCGCGGCAGAAATTGACGGCTTCGTAGCTGGTGGCCGAGGCCTGCACGGAGAGGTGGCGGCGCATGTCCGGGTAGGTCTGCGCGGCATAGTCGAGCACGCCGGGGTCGGCGATGATGACCGCGTCTATGCCCAGTTTGGCGGCCGTATCGACCGATCGCGTCCAGTCGGCGAAACGGCCGGCCTGGGCGTAGGTGTTGATTGCCGCGAGCACCTTGCGCCCGCGCTGATGAGCGTAGCGAATGCCCTCGGCCAGGCTCTTGTCGTCGAAGTTCAGCCCGGCAAAATTGCGCGCGTTGGTGTCGTTGCGAAAGCCCAGGTAAACGTCGTCTGCGCCATTATCCACCGCCGCCTTGAGCGCCGCCAGGCTGCCCGCCGGACACACGAGTTGAGGTTTGACCATCAATGTCGCCCCAAAAGAGAGGGCGCGAGTGTAGACGAAACTTCCGAAAAATCAGTTGATCAGGGTCAAACAAGCCCGATTCAAGCCAGATCGCTGGTCAGCGACGCCTGCACCGGCAGAGACAACGCCCCAGTCGATGTAGTGTAGTGCGGGTGATCGACGCCGACGGACAGCGCCGCGCCGCCCTTGGCTGCCGCCACCATGCCGGCCGACAATTCGAAGCGCAGAAAATGCACAGCCGAGGTCTTTTGCTCGTTCTCGCGCTCGAGATCTTCGTCGGCAATCGCGAACACCGGGTCGAATCCATCGATGCGCACCCAGACGCGGTCCTCAACACCTTTTAGTTTTGCCAGCATCTCGCGCCGCTGGTTCTCCTCGGCGTATTCGATCTGCATGGTGACCTTGAAGTTGCTGCCGGTAGGCAGCAACGGAACATAGGATTCCAGTTCGTGCCGGATTCCGTCTTCCTCGAATATCTTTTCGACGCGAAGCATTTCCTGGATCTGGTAGCGGATCAGCAATTCGTTCTCGAAGATCAGCAGGATGTTTTCGCCGAGCTTGACGCGGCGCAGCTTTTTCTGTTCCATGACCTCGGCCCGCATGGCGGGACGGGCCCGGGCATAGGCTTCGAGGGTCATCAGGGAATCACGGGTGATGGTCATTGCGCTTTCCATTTATTCGAGTCCGTAGGCAATTCTGAGCAGCGTGAGTGGATGCTGTTTTTCCTTCTTGCCGGCCGCGCCCGCTTCGTTCATGCCCTGCAGGATGTGGCGGCCGGCGATGGCGCAGTCGGAACTGACGTAGTCGGGTTCGTCCTTGGCCATGGCCTTGAACACCGGCTTGCCGATTTTCATCGACATTTCGTAATACTCTTCCTTGACGCCCCAGGTGCCGTCGTGGCCGGCGCAGCGCTCGACGGTATTGACCGTGGCGCCCGTCATCTTGAGCATTTCCTCGGTCTTCTTGCCGACGTTCTGCACGCGCGAATGGCAGGGGATGTGGTACGACACCTTGCCCAGCGGCACCTTGAAGTCGGTCTTCAGCAGGCCGTCCTTGTTGCGCAGGACGAAGTACTCGAAGGGGTCGTACATGGCCTCCGATACGTCCTTGCAGCGTGCGTCTTCGGGGAACATCAAGGGAATCTCGCTCTTGAACATCAGCGTGCATGAGGGCACCGGCGTGACGATGGCATAGCCGGCCTGGGCCAGTTCGTGCATCAGCGGGATGTTGCGTTCCTTGTATTTCTCCACGGTCTCAAGGTCGCCCAGTTCCAGCTTGGGCATGCCGCAGCAGGTTTCTCCCTGCACGATGCGGTAGGGGATCTCGTTGTGGTCGAGGAGTTTCAAAAGGTCGTGGCCGATGCCCGGCTCGTTGTAATTTACGTAACAGGTAGAGAATACGGCCACCTTGCCGGGGCTCTTGGCGCCATCCCTGACCGGGTGGTTGTGGCTGGCGGCCGAGTCGGCGCGGAAGTTGGCCGAGTCGAACTCGGGCAATTGACGGCGGGCGTCGACGCCGAGCGCCTTTTGCAGCACGGCGCGCGCCGGACCGAACTTGTTGGCGGCATTCACCACCTGCGCCACCACGGGTATCGAGGACAGGGTGCCGACCAGTTCGGTAGAGGTCAGTAGCTTGTCGCGGAACTTCATCTTGCCGGTCTTGTACTGGATCGCCTTGGCGCGCAGCATGGTGTGCGGGAAATCCAGATTCCACTCATGCGGCGGCACGTAGGGGCATTTGGTCATGTAGCAGACGTCGCACAGGTAGCACTGGTCGAC
>CAMBRI010000003.1 GCA_945870205.1 Sulfuritalea hydrogenivorans sk43H
CCCGAGACGACCACCGGCCCTTTTTCCGGACTCAGGCCGTCATGTTCCATGCGCACCACGGCAAGTCCGGCAGTAAAACCGGCCGTGCCCAGCGCCATGGCATCGCGCAGGGAAAGCCCGGCGGGAAGCTTGACCACCCAGTCGGCCGGAAGGCGCGCCATTTCGGCATAGCCGCCATGATGCGCCACCCCGATGTCGTAACTGGTCGCCAATACCTCATCGCCGGCCTTGAAGCGAGGATCGGCGCTGGCAGTGACACGCCCGGCCAGATCGACGCCACCGACGCAGGGAAAGCGGCGGATGATGCGACCGGTCCCGGTCGCCGCCAGGGCGTCCTTGTAGTTGATGCTGGAATGCGTAACCGCGATGGTGACCTCGCCCGGGTCGAGTTGCGCATCGTCCATCTCGACGAATCGGCTGACAACCTTGCCGTCTTCCTGATTGATCAGGTAAGCCTTGAACCCCACGCCAGCCTCCTCGTATTCGTTCTTTACAAGTGCCGATATTTTGTTTTGCGGGCACTGGAGCGGGCGATTATAGCCAGACGAGGCTTACGAAGCGCTGAATCTCCGATCCTTGTGGGGGTTTACATGCGGTCCCGGTCAAGGCAATATCCGTCCCCATGCAAGGAATACCCATTTTTCTGGCGAGAGTTTTGATACTCGCCGGACTGCTGATTGCCCCCTTTGCCCAGGCCGACGAACCGGTTCTGGTGCCTCCGCCTTTGCAGGTTTCCTTCGTCGATCGTGCCAGCGCCACCGCGCAGGACGCCATCGATCAGGCCATGGATCTGCTCGGCATTCGCTACCGTCGCGGTGGCAGTTCTCCCGAAGCCGGCTTCGATTGTTCGGGCTTTGTCAGCCATGTTTTTCGCGAAGGTCTGGGCATGGTCCTGCCCCGCAGTTCCAAGGAAATGAGCAAATCCGGCGAGGAAATCAGTCGTGACGAACTGCGCCCGGGTGACCTGGTCTTCTTCAATACCATGCGCAAGGCCTTCTCCCATGTAGGCATCTATCTCGGCGACAATCAGTTTGTCCATGCGCCGCGCAGTGGCGGTCGGGTGCGCATCGAGGATTTGCGCGAGAGCTACTGGATGAAACGATTCAATGGTGCACGCCGCGTCAATCTCGACTAGTCACGGTCAGTTCCAGGCCGTCAAGCTGCCAGCATTCGCTGGTTTTTTTTGGCTTGCTATTGCGAATGCTTCTTAATACAATACTTCAATGAACAACTTGATCGACCGCCACCTATGAAACTCCTCGCCATGAAATCATCCACTTTGCCTGCGGCCCTGCTTGGCCTTCTGATCCTTGGTAGCAGCGCTGCCGCAGCGCAGGAAAAAGTTCTAAATATATATTCCGCCCGCCACTACCAGACGGATGAAGCGCTCTACGCCAACTTCACCAAGCAAACCGGTATCAAGGTCAACCGCATTGAGGCCAAGGAAGACGAACTTCTGGAGCGCATTCGCAACGAGGGCGCCAACAGCCCGGCCGACATCTTCCTCACCGTCGATGCAGCACGCCTTGCCAAGGCTGACGAATTGGGCCTGTTCGCTCCCGTCAAGTCAAAAGTGATGGAAGAACGCATCCCCGCCAATCTTCGCAGTGCGGACTGGTTCGCCTTCTCGACCCGCGCCCGCGTCATCGTCGCCAGCAAGGATTTGGTCAAGGCAGAAGACGTGCAGAGCTATGAAGACCTCGCCAGCCCCAAACTCAAGGGCAAGGTCTGCTCGCGCTCGGGAAGCCATCCCTATAACATATCGCTGATGGCCGCGCTGATCGCGCACATCGGCGAAGCCAAGGCGGAGGAATGGGCGCGTGGTGTGGTCGCCAATTTTGCCCGCGCACCGAAAGGCGGGGATACCGACCAGATCAAGTCCGTCTCCGCCGGAGAATGCGGGGTAGCAGTTTCCAACACCTACTACGTCGCCCGCCTGCTGCGCTCAGACAAACCGGAAGATCGCCGCATAATGGAACGCGTCAACATCATCTGGCCAAACCAGAAAAGCTTCGGCACACACATCAACATATCCGGCGGTGGCATGCTGAAAACAGCACCGAACAAGGAATCCGCCGTCAAATTCCTCGAGTATCTCGCCAGCGACGACGCCCAGCGCTATTTCGCCGACGGCAACAATGAATGGCCTTCAGTCGCCAGCGTGGTGATCAAGAACCCGGCGCTCGAAGCCATGGGCAAGTTCAAGGCCGACAATCTGCCGGTGGCAACGCTGGCGAAAAATGCCGTTGCCGCGCAACGTATTTACGATCGCGCCGGCTGGAAGTAGCAGCGACCGGCGGGCCTCGCCCCGGCGACCATTGTTCGCCGGGAAGAAACAAACTGTTCCTGATCCAATATTTCGTGCCATGACGAATGTCTCTATAGTGCGGACTTCGCCCACCGCATCAGGAGAACAGAATGTCCAAGCCGGAAATCGCTGCAAAAACCCCCTTCGCCATTGACGTCGAGAAGGGCAAGGATTACTACTGGTGTTCCTGCGGCAAGAGCAAGTCACAGCCTTTTTGCGACGGCAGCCACAAGGGCTCTGAATTCAATCCGGTCAAGTACAGTGCCGAGGACAGCAAGACAGTGTACTTCTGCGGATGCAAGAACAGCGCCAACGGCGCGCTGTGCGACGGCACGCACAAGAGCCTTTAACAGGAACTGACTTCGCTGCGCCCGGCGGCAATCTGCCGGGCCAGCAGAATGATGGGCAGCAGACCCACCACAACAATGGCCAGTGCCGCGCTCGAGGCTTCGGCCAGACGTTCGTCGGCCGCCAGAGTGTAGGTCTGTGTCGCCAGCGTGTCGAAATTGAAGGGACGCATGACCAGCGTGGCCGGCAATTCCTTCATCACATCGACAAATACCAGCAGCGCGGCCGTCAGCAGGCTGCCACGCATCAGCGGCAGATGCACTCGGCGCAATGTCTCGCCCTGACTGCTGCCAAGGCTCTGCGCCGCAGCTTCCATGCTCGGCGTAATCCGGGCCAGGCCGGCTTCCACGGATTGCAGGGCAATCGCCAGAAAACGAGCCAGATAGGCATAAACCAGCGCAGCGATGCCGCCGGTCAGGATGAGTCCCGGATTGACTCCGGTCATCTGTTGCCACAAGGCCCCCAGCACATGATCAAAGCGGGTGACCGGGATGAGTACCCCCACCGCAATTACCGAGCCCGGTACCGCGTAACCGAGGCCGACCACGCGACTGGCCAATCTCGGTAGACGCTGTCCGCCACGCGCCGCAAAGCCCAGCAGCAAGGCCAGCAGAGCCGCCAGCAGGGCCGCCAGCGCCGCCAGCGTGAAACTGTTCCTTGCAAGTATCAGAAAACGCCCGCCAAATTCGCTGCCACCTTCTCCGGGATCACCCATCGACAGACGCAGCAGCAGCAGGGCGGGAAGCGCAAAACCGATGAGCACCGGAATCGCGCAGCCGATCTGCGCCAACAACGCATGCCAACCAGTGAGTGTCTGTCGTGTGGCGCGGCGTCGCCCGCTGGTGTCGTGATAGCGAGCGCGACCACGGCTCACCCGTTCAAACAGGATCAACAAGGCCACGAAACCGAGCAGCGCCGCGGCAAGCTGCGCTGCGGCGACGCGGTCGCCGAGCGAGAACCATGCACGGTAAATCCCGGTGGTGAAAGTCTGCACCGCAAAGTAGGCCACGGTGCCGTAATCAGCCAGCGTCTCCATCAGCGCCAGCGCGATGCCGGCCGCTATGGCCGGGCGTGCCATTGGAATCGAGACACGCCAGAAACCCTGCCAGGGATTGAGGCCGAGGGCGCGTGCCGCCTCAATCATGCCGCCGGCGCGTTCGAGGAATGCAGTGCGCACCAGCAAATAGACATAGGGGTAGAGCACGCAGGTAAACAGCACGATGGCGCCCCCCAGCGAGCGAACGTCCGGGAACCAGTAGTCGCCCTTGTGCCAGCCGAAGCTCTCGCGAAGCCAGGTTTGCAGGGGACCGACGAACTGGAGGAAATCGGTATAGGTGTAGGCCAGCACATAAGCCGGCATCGCCATGGGCAACAACAACGCCCATTCCGCCATGCGCCTGCCAGGGAAGTCGTTGAGCGCCACCAGCCAGGCCGCTCCGGTGCCCATCGCCGCGACGCCGACGCCCACGCCGAGGCACAACCAGATCGAGTTCGCCACATACTCGGGCAGCACCGTGGCCATCAGATGACCCCAAGTCTCACCAGTCCCGCCCGAGAAAAGATTGACACCGACAGCGAGCACCGGCAGCGCGACCAGAACCGCGAGCGCGAAGGAGAATAGGGGAAGCGACAAGGATGATCGGGACACGGCCGGCAGATTATAATTGAGACTCATTCTCTACAAGCCGCAATCTACTCGACGCTCATGTTCTTGCTCGAAGTCGACCGTGTCAGCCATGCCTACGGCAAGCAAGCCGTGGTGCGTGACCTGTCCTTTGCTCTGGCACAGGGTGAAATCGCCTGCCTGCTGGGATCATCGGGCTGCGGCAAGACGACCATGCTGCGGCTGATCGCCGGTTTCGAGGCGCCTTCGGCGGGAAGCATCCGCGTGAACGGCGTGACGATCGCCAGCGAAACAACCCGAGTGCCGCCGGAAACACGCCGCATCGGCATGGTGTTTCAGGATTACGCCTTGTTCCCCCATTTATCGATCGCCGACAACATCGGCTTCGGCCTGCGTCGTGAGGCGGCTTCCGAGAAGCGGAGACGCATCGAGGAAATGCTCGAACTCATCGGCCTGTCCGGTCGCGGCGAGCGCTATCCGCACGAACTGTCGGGCGGCCAGCAACAACGCGTGGCGCTGGCGCGTGCCCTGGCGCCGCAGCCGCATCTGCTGCTGCTGGACGAGCCGTTTTCCAACCTCGATGTCGAACTGCGCGAGCGCCTGTCGCTTGAAGTACGTGACATTCTGAAGCGCGCAGGGATGGCGGCGATTCTTGTCACCCATGACCAGAACGAAGCCTTTGCGGTGGCCGACATGGTGGGCATCATGCGCGAAGGCCGCATCGAGCAATGGGATACGCCCTACAACCTGTATCACCGCCCCGCAACGCGGCACGTGGCCGATTTCGTCGGTCAGGGAGTATTCCTTCCCGGCGAAGTGCTGTCGCGCCAGATAGTCGAAGTCGAATTGGGGCGGCTCGAGTCCGACGTACCGATGGATTGCGGTTCGAGCTGTGCTGAATGCAAGCGCGACTGCCGGCTGGACGTGCTGCTGCGCCCTGACGACGTGATCCACGATGACGCCAGCGAGGTCAAGGCCGAAGTTATTGCCAAGGCATTTCGCGGCGCAGAGTTCCTCTATACGCTGCGTCTTGCATCGGGAGCCCAAGTCCTGTCACTGGTGCCATCCCACCACAACCATGCCATCGGCGAGAGGATCGGCATCCGGCTCGATGTCGATCACGTAGTCACCTTTACCCAGAACTGATGGTCCCCTGGTTAGGCGCAGAATCCGCATTCCCCCCGCTTGCCACGGCACTGACCGACCCCAACGGTCTGCTCGCCGCTGGAGGCGACCTCAGCCCGCAACGACTGCTCGCCGCCTATCGGCAGGGCATCTTTCCCTGGTACTCGACGGGCGAGCCTATCCTCTGGTGGAGTCCCGATCCGCGCATGGTGCTGTTCCCCGGCGAGTTGAAGATATCTCTGTCGCTGGCCAAGACCTTGCGCAATGCGAACTACGAAGTGCGACTCGATACCGCCTTCGCCGACGTGATCCGGGCCTGCGCCAGCAAGCCGCGCCAGGGCCAGTCAGGAACCTGGATTACCGACGAAATTCAGGCCGCCTACTGCGAAATGCATGAACTTGGCCACGCGCATAGCGTGGAAACCTGGATCGACGGCAGCCTTGCCGGGGGCCTCTACGGGATGGCAATCGGCCACGCCTTCTACGGTGAATCGATGTTCAGCAATGTGCGCGACGCATCGAAAATTGCACTGGCTCATTTGTGCGCCCACCTCAAGCAGCGCGGATTCGGCATAATCGACTGCCAGATGGAAACCACACACCTCGCCTCTCTCGGAGCACGCCCAATTTCCCGCCGTGACTTTGTCGCCCGACTGGCCGAGCTGTGCCCACGTGGCGACGCACCGGCACTCTGGCCGGCCGCGGCGATTGACGGCCATTTCAGGCTCTGACCGTGACCCACCCATGACCCACCTGCGCGACCTGCCGCCATTTCCGCTGCTGCAGTTCTATGCGACGGCACCCTACGGCTGCTCCTACCTGCCCGGCCGCGTCGCCCGCTCCCAGGTGGCCACACCGACCCACCTGATCGACAGCGCCACCTATGGCGAACTGGTGCGCGCCGGTTTTCGCCGCAGCGGTGTTTTCACCTATCGACCCTATTGCGATGCCTGCCGCGAATGCCAGCCCGTGCGGCTTGACGTGTCGGCGTTCAAGCCCAATCGCAGCCAGCGCCGCGCCCTCGTCCAGCATGGCGCTCTGACTGCGCGCGAATGCAGCCTGACATTCCGCGAAGAGCACTACCAGCTCTACCAACACTATCAGGCGGCGCGCCATTCCGGTGGCGGCATGGATCAGGACAGCCGCGACCAGTACGCCCATTTCCTGCTGCAAACCCACGTAGACAGCCGGCTTATCGAATTTCGTGAGGAAGGCGTGCTACGCGTTGTCAGCATCATCGACGTGCTGGCTGACGGGCTCTCCTCGGTCTATACCTTTTACGACCCGGATATTCCCAACGCGAGTTATGGCACTTTCGCCGTTCTCTGGCAGATCGCGCAGTGCCAACATGTCGGACTGCCCTGGCTCTATCTAGGTTACTGGATCCGCGACAGTCGCAAGATGGCCTATAAGGCCAGCTTTCGCCCACTGCAGGCACTGCGCCACGGCGAGTGGCAGCCGATCGAGGACTAGGCCGGGCAATTGCTGGTGCTGATGACGCGGCGAAAATTCCGCGTCAGCGAGCAGTTGCCGTCTCCCTTCGTCGATAGCCCCGCCAAGCCGGCCATATTGCCGCGCCGAGCACCAGCACAAGCAGCAGCAAGGGCCAGACTACCGGCCGATTCCACTCGGCGCGGCGTTGCTCGCGCAAGGCGGCGTCCACGCGCTGATATTTGAGCGTGTTGTGACCGACCTTGCTTGGCTTCCGGTTGGTCAGCCAGGCATGTCGCAAGGTGTAGTCCTTGGGATGAAATCCCCAGATCCACGGTGCATCGACGCGCAGTATGGCTGTCATGCGCTCGATCAGTTCCTGGCGTTCGGCACCGTTTTCCATGGCTTTCATGCGATCGAACAGCCTGTCGTATTCCGGGTTCTCATAATTGGCCGCATTCTCTCCGGTATGTTTCACCTTCCCCTGCTTGCCGTGCAGCAGGAACATGAAATTCTCGGGATCGGGGTAATCCGCGTTCCAGCCGAAATAGAACAGCTGTACCGCTCCCTTGCGCACCTTTTCCTGAAAGCGGTTGTAGTCCGTGCTGCGCACCACCAGTTGCGTATCAATCCTGGCGAACTGCTTGTTGAGCCAGTCGATGCGGGCCTTGGCGCCCACCCCAGTGGCCGTGGTGTCGAGATTGATCACCAGCGGTTCACCACTTTTTGCCTCGCGCCCGTTGGGCCAACCGGCCTCAGCCAGCAAACGCTTTGCTTCGGCAATCGACTTGCGCCGGGGTTGCCCGTCAACCCAATCGTATATGTGCCGGTTGATGCCTGCGGCACCTTCCCGGTACCCGAATATGCCAGGAGGGATAGGTCCCTGGGCGGGCACGCCGCGCCCATTCTGGAATATCGAAATGAATTCTTCCTGGTCGATGGCAATCGAAATCGCCTGGCGCAGCTTGCGCGCCCTTTCTGCCGCGACAGGATCCACGCCGCCGCCCACCAGCGGGTCCAGCCAGTTGAAACCCATGTAGGAACTTGACGTTGCCACCGAGGTGGTCAGCACAATTCCCTGAGCGCGCATGTCATCGGACAGCGTGATCTCGCCGGCATTCACCTGCACGGCCTGATCGAAGGCATCCGACGAAATGCCCGACGCATCATAGTAGCCCTGCAGAAACTTGTTCCAGTAGGGTATCTGTTCCTTTTCGCGGGTAAACACCACCTTGTCGATGAAGGGCAATAGCGCGCCGCAATCCTTGATCAGGCCTTCCTTGACGTCCTCTGCTTCGCCTTCGCATGGATAGCGCTCCTCGCGAAAATTCGGATTCCGCTCCAGTACCATGCGCGCATTCGGATTGTTCTCGGTCAGCATGTAGGGTCCGGTACCGATCGGATACCAGTCGAGGGTAAGGTTCTTTTCCGCCATGCCCGGCTGGCTGTGAAACCTGTCCGCTTCCCACGGCATCGGCGCAAAGAAGGGCATCGCCAGCCAGTAGAGGAACTGCGGGTACTTGCCCTTGACGCGGATCCGGTAGCGGTAGCGGTCGATCACCTGCGCGCCTTCTAGCGGGTGCTGGCGCAGGTCGATCCACGGTTGATCCTGCTCCGCCTTCAGGCGCTTGGCGAAATCGCCTAGGCCCACCACGTAGTCGTCCATCAAGCCGAAGATCGGTGAATGCAGGCGCGGGTGGGCCAGGCGCTTGAGGCCATACACGTAATCCTCGGCAGTCAGTTCCCGCGTGTCACGCTGCGTGAAATCGCGCAGTTCGCTGATACCGGCCAGTTGTTGCGCTGACAAGGAGTGATAGATGAAATCCCCCGATGCCGTGCGGGCAAAGGCCGGGTGCGGTTGGTAGCGGATGCCGGGCTTCAGCGTGATCACGTAATCGGTAAAGGCGATCCGTGCGACATCGGCATTGGCGGGCAATGCACGCCCCTGGGCGTCGATGTAGCGCGCTTGCGGCACCGCCACGACAGTAGCCGCGGTCAGCGCATAAGGTCGCTTGAGGTAGTGGTACTGCAGCGGCGGCTCATAGATCTGCGCGGTGAAGGTGATTTCGTCTTCGCTATAGGATTGCACCGGGTCGAGATGCTTGGGCCGTTCGGTGAACGCGCTGTAAAGGATGTTCCGGCCGCGATCCGCAGCCGGATACGGGTCGTTCCAGGCACTGCCGCAAGCAGTCAGCAGCAGCAGGAACAGGCAGGAGATTAGGCGACGCATGACGGCGAGTTTAGCTGATCCGCTATAATCCGCCGCTGGGTTCAACCAAGGAAAAAGCGATGGGATTTCTCGCTGGCAAACGCATTCTGATCACCGGCCTGATCTCCAACAGGTCAATCGCTTACGGCATAGCCAAGGCCTGCCACCGCGAAGGCGCTGTGCTTGCCTTCACGTATCAGAACGAACGCGTGCGTGATCGCATCGCCAAATTCGCCGACGAATTCGACTCCAAGGCCATTTTCCCCTGCGATGTCGCCAACGACGCCGAGATCGATGCAGTCTTCGCCGAACTGGCCAAGCACTGGGAAGGGCTCGATGGCCTGGTGCACTCCATTGCCTTCGCCCCCAACGAGGCGATCGAAGGAGACTTTCTGGACGGAATCTCGCGCGAGTCCTTCCGCATTGCCCACGATGTATCGTCCTACAGCTATCCGGCGCTGGCCAAAGCGGCCCGCCCGCTGCTGCTCAAAGGCAACAACCCCTCGCTGCTGGCGCTGAGTTATCTCGGCGCCGTGCGCACCATGCCCAACTACAACACCATGGGCCTGGCCAAGGCCAGCCTCGAAGCGGCGACGCGCTACCTGGCGTTCTGCCTCGGCCCACAGGGCATCCGCGCCAATGCGCTTTCCGCCGGGCCGATCAAGACGCTGGCGGCCTCCGGCATAGGCAATTTCGGCAAACTGCTGGCTTATAACGCCCACCACGCGCCGCTGCGGCGCAACGTGACCGTCGACGAAGTCGGCAACGCCGCAGCCTTCCTCCTGTCCGATCTCGCCAGCGGCATCACCGGCGAAATCCTCTACGTCGATGGCGGCACGCACACCACGGCGATGGGCAACGCCGATCCGCTGCCGGGCTGACCAAACCGGTTGCCGCCCCAAACCGTGCGCGCCTCCGGCGCGCACATAAGGAAAAAGCCCCGCGTTGCGGGGCCTTTTCGTTGGAACGGCGGGCGGTCAACGCTCCTTGCTCTCCAGCAGCACCTTGTTGATCTCGACCGGATACTTTTCCTTCAAGGTACTCATCCAGGCAGCAAACTCTTCCTCGGACACGAAGCGGGCATATTGCTGGGCCAATGCGCGGCTGCGCGGATCATCCTTGGCGATCTCAGCGGCCTTGACTGAACTGACGCGATACAGCGCATAACCGTTTCCGGGAAAGGCCACCCCCGTGTGCGCCGGAAGCTTGCCCGCATCCACCTTGAACACCGCACGCAGGGCATCCGGGGAAAGGCCTTGCGCCGCGGTGCGACTTACGCTGCGTGCCGGCGACCATTTGAGGTCTAGCGCTTCGCCTTTTTCCAGACGCACCAACTTTGCCTCGCCATCCTTCGTTGCCAGAATGACGGCTTCATCGCGAATCAGGCGCTTCTCGATGTCTGCCTTGACTGCATCCAGGGGCTGCAATGCCGCGGGCTTATGCTCCAGAACGCGGGCCGAAACCAGGGTTCCCGGCGCGACTTCGACGGCTTCCGAGTTGCGCTTGTTCTTCAGGCCGTCGTCGCTGAACAAGGCAGCGGCCAGCTTTGGGTTGTCAAACGGTGGGGGCAACTTGCCGCCCTTGGCCAGCCAGGGGGTCTGGCGCGTTTCCAGCTTCCATTTTTCGGCAGCCGGCTTCAGGCTGTCTGCCTGCTCGTACACGATGTTGCCAAATGCCTCGGCTGCCTCGGAATACTTCTTGATGCCGCTTTCCCGTTTGAGTTCAGCCTGAATCTCGACTTTAACTTCCTCGAGTGGCTTGATACGTTCGGGCCGCACGCCCGTCACACGAATGATGTGGAAGCCGAAATCAGAGCGCACGACCTCCGAGATCTGCGCTTCCTTGAGCCCAAACGCGACGTCCTCGAAAGCTTTCACCATCGCGCCGCGAGCGAACCAGTCCAGATCCCCGCCCTTCTCGGCGGAGCCCGGGTCCTGCGAGTTCTGCTTGGCGACCGTGGCAAAATCACCGGGAGTCTTCTTCACCCGTGCCAGCAATTCATCGGCCTTGGCACGTACCGCCTTGGCTTGCGCCTCCGCTGCGTCCTTGTCCAGGCGTAGGAGGATATGGCTGGCACGACGTGTCTCGCCCGCCTTGTAGCGATCAGCATGCGAGGTATAGTAGCTCTTGACTTCCTCATCGCTGACAGTGGCCTGTGCCGTCAACGCATCACGGCTCAATACAAGGAATTCGGCACGTACTTGTTCCGGCACTTCGAACTGCTTGCGATTGGCCTCGTAGAACTTCGACACCGCGTCGGCGGCGAGTTTCACCTGGCCGGCATAGCTTTCCGGCAGAAGTCGCGCTTCGGCAAGCTCGCGTTGTTCCAGTTGCGTTGCGAACCAGCGGGCAGCGGCTGCCTGCCCCGTGATGCCGGCTTCGGTGACCGGCAACATCAGTTGCTGCATGGCCATGTCCTGGCGCAGGCGCGCCTCGAACATCTCCTTGCTCATGTTCTGCGCCGCGACCAGCGCCTCGTAGCGCTCCTTGGAAAACTTGCCGTTCTCCTGCAGCGAGGGGACGCCGGCAATGAACTGCACCAGTTGCTCGTTGCCGACCACCAGACGGGATTTCTTTGCCTGCTCGGCCAGCAGGCGTTGTGTCACCAGCGAGTCAAGTACCGCGCGACGCATTTGCGGCGTTTCGAACATGGCCGGATCGACTTTGCCGCCCAGTTGCGTACGCAAGCGGTCCTGCTGTTCACGCAGCGCGGACTGCAATTCCTGACGGGAGATCTTGGCGTCACCCACGGTCGCGACAGCGGCTCCGACATCGGCGTTGCGCACGTAGGAATCGACACCCCAGAAGGCAAACGGAAGCGTGATCAGGGCGAGGAAGCCCTGGGTGATTTTCTTGTTGTTGCGGACGAAATCGAGCATGCGCTGAATACCCTAGATGCGACAAAGGCGAACCCTTGTTCGCCTTTGTTCGGTGGTGGTGCTGACGGGGTCGAACCTAGCCGGAAACCCTTGCTACTACTGGCCTGTCCATACAACGTCAACAGCTGTACCGTCAAAAATACCGTCGGCGAAGATCGGCTACCTTTGTCAATGCGTCAATTATAGCAGTGAGGGGCTATCGTTTTCGGGCGGATGCTTGCTATTGCGTAGCCATCTTTCGCCGTGTCGCCAGCGCCGACTTTCCCAGCCATCTGACCACCGGCAACGCCGGCCAGCGAGCGCGCCCTCTGGCGCGGAAGCGAACCACACCACCCACGCGCAGCGCCAGAAGAACCCAACGCCGCGAAGCAAGCCGGTATAGCCTTTGCCCGGGCTGGGGCGCAAGACATAACCGACCATTACCCGAACCCGCAGGGCGCGAGAGCGGCAGGCTGGGGAGGGAGCGAAGCGGAAGGGGCCACGGCCTACTTTGGGTAATGCGCGGTTATGTTCAATCGCGCAGCGATTTACCTCTGCCCGGCGGCGTGACAATCGCGCAGAGCGCGCTGGCTGGGTTCATCGGGTTTGACTTTGCTGACTTGACACACATGGGCATCGCAGCCGTCCGCTTCACCGCTGGTAAGCAGCGGCGGGCCACGAAGTGCGGAACGACGAGCGGCATCCCGGCGTAGCCGCCGAAGCCGTGGGCTGCCTTATCGCCGACGGCGCAGGCTGCGGGCAGTACGCGAGACAGTTGATGCAGTGTGAAAGTCGGCGCTGGCGAGACGGCGATAGTAGGAGAGGCAAAGCCGTGACGCAGCTTTACCGCGTGACGGCGTGGTGCAGGATGTGATGAGGTAGCCGCCTGCAAGCCGCAAGCTGGCGAGCGGTCTTATGCTGGCCAGCGCAGTGGCGCAGCGGCGGCGGGGCAGGAGCAGCAGCGGTGAGCGAAGACACTAAGCCGTGACGCAGCTTTATCGCGTGACGGCGGGCGTCCAGTACGTGACGCGGTAGCGATGGCGCGGGGCTTGCGGGTTCTTTGCAAGCGCCGTGACTGAGCGGGTGACGGGTGCATCAGTGCTCGCATCGGGTCAGGCTTGCGGCAACGCGCCGTGTCGCCAGCGCCGACTATCTGGAATGTGAGGACTGGGGGAGGACGAATCACTTTCGCATATCCGGAAAATACGCCCTACTCGCAAGCGGAGTATTATTTCGCCACCATGTCTCACCCACGATCTATCTGCCCCCCCCTGATCCTGTCGGTTTTACTGTCACACTTCAAGTACTCACATGATCATTACGTACATCGGAATTTACTGTTTAGTTGGCTTACTGGTACTCGCATTGCGCGCGTGGTTGGCACACCGCCGGCCGACGTTTTGGGATACCGCAGAGAAAATGGACAAATGTGCCGAACGTGGTGTCGACGAATACATGTATCCCGACGGCGTGCCGTTTCGTCTGCTTGCGGCAAGACGTATCGCCACAGGACTGGCGATGATTGTCGGCATTCTCGGATGGCCCGCTGTTGTTGTTGCGCTCATCAGCCGTCAACTGGGCTAAGCCCCGTCTCGATCAACCTCGGCCGTGAAGTTGCCACCTTTCCTGCCTTCGATGATCCGGACGAGGTCGGGGCAGTGATCTACGCCATCAATCAATCGCGCATCAAACATGGCCTGCCGCCGCATCAATGGGACTTCGCTGATTTGTTGGCGCTGGGCGTGCCGCGAGACATTGCGGGAGCATTATCGCCGCAAGAACTGCCGAAGTTGCACACCGAAAAGGGATCGATTTCAAACTGGGACGAAGTTCGGCAACTGACTGTCACTGAAATTTTTGAAGATTTGTGAACTGCATTGGCTAGGAGCCGCAAATGATCATATCCAGTGTGGTATCTGCTGCATGTCGGTTTATCCGGTCGCTGGCAATCTTGTTTTTGCTAGCGCCCCAGACTGTGTTTGCGGACTTCTGCTCGGTCGATAATTTTGGAAACGTCACGTCGTGTTTCCCGAGTGCGGACATGTGCCAGCAGTGGGCGCGGACTTCGCAGGGGCATTGTGTGTTTAGGCAAAGTGGTGGCACCCCTGCGGGTGGCGGTGCCCCGCAGGGGGGTGACTGGCTTGGTAACCTCAACCAGACACTTGGCGGGATTGCAGAACGACAGCGGGCGGCCATCAAAGATGCAAAGGCAAACACCCCAGACTATCTCTTACCTCTATCAACTCCAAGCCAACCTACCTCGCGTGAAACCATCGCTATTATCGAATCGACGCTAAAGACAGCGCTGGAAATGGAACCCGGGCAAGCCTTAAAGGAGTGGGCAAACCCCGCGAAGGGGTCGAAGGGAATAGTGGGGGTTGAAGTTGTCAAGCAAAACCAGTTTGGCGATGCCTGCCGCGAATTCATTATCTCTCTCGACTACAGTTCGGAGCGGCGAGGTCTCAAGGGAAACGCTTGCCGCAATGGCGGAGCTTGGCGAATTCTCGGTTCAGTGCCGCTTGAGTTTCGTGATGGGAAGATCGTACAAGACGAACCAGCACCCAGTGCTAGCCGGAATAAGACTCCCATTCCTACACGGCTACCAAGAAGTGCGGAATGCCTTAATAATATTAACTGTCAAAGCCACAATTGCTATTCTGGACGTTGTGCTGCTGGCGCAGGGTCAATTGTGACTGGCGAGCAGTGCGTACTTGACATAGAGTGCGCCGGATCGTCGAATTATTGTCATGAAGGTCGTTGCCGAGAGAGCACCCAATCTCAACAAAAAACCGCCGCAACGAAGCCAAGGGGAGCAGGCTGCTCCGAGAATTCTGAATGCGAAAGCACGAATTGCATTAAACAACGTTGTGCTGCCTATGTCTCACTCGGGGCTGGTGAGCAGTGCGTAGGCAACATAGAGTGCTCCGGCACGCTGGTTTGTCGTGAAGGGCGTTGTGGAGAAGGAACGCCACAACAAGCTACTGCGCCGAAGCCACGGGGAGTAGGCTGCTCCAATAATTCTGACTGTGTTAACAAGAATTGCTATTCGGGGCGTTGTGTTGCTGCCTCTGCGTCACTTCTGGATGGCCAGGAGTGCAAATTTGACTTGGAGTGTTCCGGCACGTTGCTTTGTCTTAAAGGGCATTGCGGAGAGAGAACCCCAACTGTCGTTGAGCCCAAGTGAAGATGTGACTAACCAACAGGCTGAGCCTGTCTAAATTTTGTGTGTGTGAGGCGGCTAACGTTCCTCATCGCGCCTTGGCGATTCGCTTTGCGGCGTTGCGCACACGGGCAAGCTCATCGGCGGAATAATGGGCCACTTCACACAGCAGCGCAGCCAGTTCGTCGGATCGGCAATAGAAGAACTCAACAGGAACGTTAAGCGCTTGGGCCAATAGCTCAGCCGTCTCAAATGGTGGCAGATGGGCGCCGGTCTCATAACGGCTGATTCTCGCGCTACTGCATCCTTCGTCGATGCCGATCATCACCCCAAGGCGATCTTGCGGGATTCCAGCCGCCTCCCTCGCCAGGCGAAGACGAAGACCAAAGACGGTTTGAGGATGCTTTCGCATCCTGCGATATTCGTAGTAAGGACTTGTCTAGTCTCTACGTAATACGTAGCATGTACATTTCTGGGTAAGACATGGAGATGGAAAATGGGGTTCTTTTCCACCGTTGGAAGTATGCTAAAAGCCAATTCGCGAGCTGTTAAAGTGCGGTTGGTTCTTGAAGAATATTTCAGGCTCGCCGCGAACAAGGGAAGCCCAGTTTACGAAATTACTTTGGATTTAGCAGTGGGTGCGGAAGGTACAAACCATAATGAGTACGACATAGCATTGATGGTGCTGAATATGTACTCGATGCAGCTTGATTGCAAAGATCGAGATGTAAGGCAAATGATCGCATACTGGCTTGGCGCTGGCGAAACCCTAATTGAGAAGAAGCTGGTAAGCGATCCGAACAATGCTCAGGGCGCCTTGTCAATGATGGCCGATCAAATTGATTTTGGCGAACATTTGACTCGTATAGCCGACAAACCGAACAAGGCGGAAAAAATAACAAGCATTGTTCGCCAAGCGAAAAGTTGCAGTTCTGCACAATGTCCAAAGTGCGCGGCGGAATTTAATCCGGAACAATTTCATGCATGCCCGGTGTGCGGCTATCACGAAGCATCGTCAAAGCCATGACGTTAGCCCCGACAGCTTGCACTGATTCACGGCTGCCTGAACCATTTCGCAATATTTTTCATCGGGGCCGGAGTGGCTGGCGTCCATGCCACTTCCCTTGATGACGAATGTTTTGTCTCAGCCCGCAAGCCTCCAAGTGCGACTTGGTCTGGACATCGACGGAACCATTACCTCCGATCCGCCCCGCTTCGCTGCCTTGGCGCAGCGTGTCGTCAATTCCGGTGGTGCGGTTCATATCGTGACCTCGCGTACCCAGCTCGCGCACCAGAAATCCATAGAAGAAATCCGTGGTTACGGGCTGCCGTTCGTTTCGCTGCACTGCCTGCCGTCCTTCGACGTTATGCAGGGCCGCTGTCCCCACGGCGAACTTGACGAATTTATGCGCTATCTGTGGGGCAAGGTCGAAGTGGCGCTTGAACTTCAGCTGACGCATTTTTCTGATGACGACCCCCGGGTTGAATGGCTATTTGAAGCCTATGCGGCGAGTATCAGATTCCGAACCCCGGCCCAGATCGAAGACCTGATCAAGTGGGAAGGATGAGAAGAGTTTGCTTTCTGCATAAATAGAATCAAAGGGGCCAGGCTCCCGGCGCTTTGCGTGTAATCTACCGATCGGGGCATAGGTGAACATATGAACATCAAGACTGTTATTGCTGCGCTATCGCTGATCGCTGCAAATTCTGCGTTCGCCGATTTCTGTTCAGTCGACAACTTCGGCAACGTTACTTCTTGCTTTCCAAGTGCGGACATGTGCCAACAGTGGGCACGGACATCACAGGGTCGATGCGTGTTGCGGCAAGGAGGCTCTCCGAGCACTGGGAGCGCACCAGCAGGGGGCGGCAGTGACTGGTTGGGGAATCTTACCAACACGCTTGGGGGTGTCGCGGAAAGGCAGAGGGCGGCAATGGCAGAGGCGGCGCGGAGAACTCCACCGTACATCCTTCTTCTCGCACCCAGCAACTACCCTCACTCGATTGAGACTGTCACCATCATTGACTCAACGTTGAAGACTGCGCTCGAAATGGAGGCAGGGCAAGCCGAGAAGACTTGGGAAAATCCTTCGACAAATACCCGAGGGGGGGTTATTGTCAGTCCGGGAAAACCCAATCAATTTGGTGAGGTTTGCAAGGAGTTTGCGATAGGCAGCACTAGCCGTGGGGGACCTAAGGGCATCCGGGGAACAGCATGCAGAAAGAGCGGAACGTGGCATGTAATAGGGGCTAGCCCGATGAAGATGAGAGATGGAAAGTTTGTGGAGGACAACGAGCCAAGCAGCACCGCGCCCGAAATGGAAAGGCCACAGAATGCTGAGGTAACCCCGACCCGTCAGACAAATATTTCCCTTGATCATATCAATGTCAATGGCAAGGCATGGACAAGGTGTCTAGTGGGCCAGAAATGGGGGATGCCAGACCAAGCAATATGTAACGGCTACTGGATCGCAGAGGGCTTTTCGTCAAGATATCAGATCATCAAACAGATACCTGCATCGGACTTGAGTGCCATGAATTGGCGCATTCCAACGAGGGACGAACTGCAAGCCTTTTTGAAACTGATGCAAAGCACGGGACGCCTAGCCGAAATTTGGTGGAGCACGTCAAGCTGCGAATGGACGAACGAAGAGGTCAACCTTGACAATGGTTATGCGCGATCCGGTCTTCCCAATTTGGTAATCGACGTTCGCGCGCTCAAAAAGGCCGATAGATGCGGTGTCAGACTAGTATCAGACACCCCAATCCAGAATTCATCAAACGCAACTTTGCGCTGCGACAACGGATCATGCCCCACAGGGTCTTGGTGTGATGACGAAACATGTCGCCCATTCTCCCCACCGCCCTCATGCACGAGTGACGCACAATGTAAAAGTGGATATCGTTGCTGGAAAGGGATTTGCAAGTTTTTTTGAAAGCAGAAATGGTCAGACTCGAATTGAATTCCAGCCGATATGACGATGCTCTGTTTTTCGCGGGAGCCGCGTTTGACGCGCCCAGTTAAGCACCCTACGCATCCGGAGTGAACATGCGAAGACTATTTTTTCTGCTGGCTATTCTTCTTGCATCGCCGAGTGCCATGGCGGACTTCTGCTCGGTCGACAACTTCGGCAACATCACATCCTGCTTCCCGAGTGCGGACATGTGCCAGCAGTGGGCGAGGACTTCACAGGGGCGTTGCGTGCTGCGATCGAGCGGCGGAGCGCCTTCAGGTGGCACAGGCCCAAACTCGGGCAACCCCGACTGGCTGCAAGGTTTGGGAAACATGGCGAGGCAACGCAGTCAAGAATTACAGCAAGGACGTGACGCCACGCCGGGATGGATCGCCCCACTTAGCCCAAGCAGCAATTACCTGACGCCGGCGCTTGTAAACAAGCTGACATCACAACTCAACAACATGCTGGAAATGTCGCAAGGGCGAGACTTTAAGCCTTGGAAATCGTCAAGCGCCAATGGATTCATGTCGGTTGAAGTCGGCGCAAAGAATCAGTTCGGCGATATCTGCCGCGAATTCGTTGTTACTCTCGACTACAGTTCGGAGCGGAAAGGCATTAAGGGGAACGCTTGTCGTAGTGGTGGAACGTGGCGAATTCTCGGTTCGGTTCCACTTGAGTTTCGTGATGGGAAGATCGTTGAAACTCAATCAGCCATCGACGGGAGGAATGAATCGAGCAAAAAGAGCCCCGGTGGAGGACAGTGTAAAGAACATCTCAACTGTGCCAATGGCTTTTGGTGCGATTCAGGAACCTGCGTTCCATATGCCAAAAGTTCTGGTGGTGGGCAGTGTGTAGATCACACCAACTGTGCAAATGGCTTTTGGTGCGATTCAGGAACATGTGTTTTACATGCCCAAAAGCCGAGTCAGATTGATCGCGAGTCGGAAGATCGGGCGCGCCAAGAAGCCGCAGGGCGGACAAATGATGCCGCCGAAATGCGGCCCGGCAAGGTGTTCAAGGACTGCGCCGATTGTCCCGAGATGGTGGTGATTCCCGCCGGCAGCTTCGAGATGGGTTCCCCCGCCTCGGAAGCGGGTCGAATGGATTCCGAAGGACCGCAACACAGGGTAGTGATTTCGGCCTTTGTGCTCGCCAAGACTGAAATCACCCGTGGTCAGTTCGAGGTGTTTGCCAAAGACACTGGATATTCAGCCGGTGGTGAGTGCATAGTTTTCGAGAATGGAAAATGGGAAAAGAAGAGAGGCAAGAACTGGCGTGATCCGGGCTACACGCAGTTGGACAATCATCCGGCTGTCTGTGTCAACTGGGACGACGCCAAGGCTTATGTAAGTTGGCTGGCGCTCAAGACTGGCAAGCCTTACCGGCTACCCAGCGAGGCGGAATGGGAGTATGCCGCGCGGGCAGGGGCGACGGCAGCGCGGTATTGGGGCGAGAGTCCCGATCAGGTGTGCGGCCATGCCAACGTAGCTGACCAGACGATCAAGAGTCAGGTACCCGGCGCCTCTCACAGTTGCACAGACGGTCATGCCTATACGGCACCGGTGGCGAGTTATAAGGCAAATGTTTTCGGCTTGCATGACATGATCGGGAATGCGTGGGAGTGGACCGATGACTGCTGGAACAAGACTTACAGCGCCGCACCAAGCGACGGCAGGGCATGGACCAGCGGCGACTGCATGCGGCGCATGCGGCGTGGCGGTTCTTGGTTAATGAGTCCGCAGTTGACCCGCTCCGCCTTCCGCTTAAGCAACCTCACGTCGGGCCGTACCTTCGACAGCGGGTTTCGTCCTGCAAGGTCGCTTCCGTAATTCGGTGGAGCGAAGAGAAGGAAGCGACCTTGCATTTCTACTCACCCCGTCGCCACACCCGTGCCCCACCACCGGCCCGTGAGTAATCTCGGCGCTGGGTGAAGCCAAGTTGCTTCAGCGCGGCGGCAACGCCAGCGGCACTGGGGTGCGCCCTGAACTCGCCTTGGAGCCTTGGGATCAATTCGGCGGCAGTGAGGTCGCGGCGGCGCTGATTTTCCGTCATGGTGGCGAAGAGCCGTTCAAGCTGCGTAAGCAGCGGCGTGTAGGTGGTTGCCGAGGGGGGCGACTCTGAACGCTTTTCTGCGTTGGCAGCTTCTGTCATGCGAATCAGTTGGGCGATATAGCCTTTCATAAAATGCTCCTTAGATCACTTGAAAACCAGAAAACCACCGGTGGCGTCTTGGCGAGATTTCGTTTCGTCGGTTTTGACAGTGGAGGGGGGTGGCCCTTTTCAGAAAATTCGAGTGGCGGCAGCAAGTGACGGAAGACGACAGAACTGGATTTATTCTTACGTCAGTTTGTGTCAGCACTTTCCGGCCCTCACAATTTCTCAAAGGTGCCACCCCTCCCCAGTGCCAAAACCGACACTACGCTGCGGCCCGGTAACGGGGGTGGATGAAATAGCGCACTGTCGGGCGGCCTTCGCTGTTGTTCTGCCGGCCATCTTGCATGGCGCGCAGCCAGCCTAGATCGACCAGCACAGCAACGGCCTCGGCGGCCTCCTTGGTGTTACTCAACAGCGACCAGTTGTGCCGATACACCTCGCGGACGGTGAACCCGTCCTTCAGGGCACCGCGCTGGATGTGCTTGGAGAGCGCCTTGGCGGAATCCATCGTCGCCGAGGTGACGGCGGCATAGGCACGCTTGGCGTGCTCGAACAGAAACCGCTGCCACAGAACCGCCCGCTTCAGCGATTCAATCTGGATATCACCCTGCGCGCCCAGAATCAGATGGTCGAGCAGCGCCATCGCCGGCACCAGCTTGCGGTACTTGCTGATATGCGACTCCAGTGCGGGATGATGCTCGCTTTGGCGCAACGACTTTTCGAGGTGTTCCCACCATACGTTAAACAGATGCTGCGCTTCATCGGAAAAGCACATTACGGGAATGCCGTCGACGTCAAACGGAATGCGGGCACCCAAGGCCACGGGGTCGAGACTTGCCAGCCGGTCGAACACCCGATCCGCAGCCGTCGCCGCGTCCATGTTGGGATGACGGTCAACACGGGTCCAGTCTGACGAGATGTCGGGATACACCAGCAGTTGCAGGCGCTGGGCGAGACCATCGTCGCCCTTGCCGCCATAGACCGCACTGCGGAGATACTCGCGCAACTTGGAAGGCTGCAAGCCGCCAAGCAGGGAAAAGCACAACCGAGGAATGCGAACAGTGCCGCGCTCGATGCGGTCAAAGGTGTAGCTCTGCTGGCCGTTCCATGCCTCAAGGTAGAACGCACGAGATGCTTCCTGCCCATCACCATCAAGGCGCACCAGCAAACCGGACAGTTCGTCCTGAAACACCATCAGGCCATGAGGATTGCCGCTTAGCACTTGGCCCAGCTTCTGATAAGTGGAGTCGTTCAGGAGCAAGCGCGGCGGTTGGGGTTCTTCGGGCTCAACAGGAAACTGCCCCGGAAGAATGGGGAGACCCTTCTTGATGTCGGTTTCGATTTTCTTCTTCGCAGCTTCGTACTGCATCCGATCAAGTTCGTGCTGGGTTCGATCTTTACTGAATGCGGCGAGTGCATCGGACTCCAGTCGCCGCAACGGAGAAAGTACTTGCGCCAAGGCTGGGGACTTCATCACACCGGGGCGCCCCACCACGGCACCCCAGAGGTTGGGCACCTCGACCCAGCCGGTATCGCGGCGCTTGGGCTGCACGCCGATTCGGTTACCGACCACGGCACCGGCAGCGACCATAGCGCCGACAGCGAGATACTCGACGGGGCATTGCATCCGGTCCGCGACATCGCCGACCCAGTCCCGAAATACTTGGGGCAGAAGCCGCATATCGAAGGGCGGGACGGGCGGCAGCGTGGCGTTGATCGCCTCGGGCTCCGGCCAGTCGGTATCGTTGGCGGCGGCAGCTGCGGGGGTGTCGTAGCGGCGGGCGCGGTCGAGCACCGTTTCATCATCGAGCGGCGGGACGATATGGGCTGCGTTGTAGTCGAGCAGGATGCCGTCGATGGTGGATTGATCCAGCCCCTTGCCGCGCAAATGGCCGGCATAGCGCACCAAGGTTGATTCCCGCCCTTCGCCATCGCCGACCCGCGCCGGGGGTACGTAGCCGAAGCCGGCAGCCAATGCGGCAGTGACCGACAACGGCGCGGATGCCCGATCAATGAGAAGCGCATCAACATCAACGGCGGCACCATCGAAACCGTATGTCTCGGACGTGGTGACCGGGGTGTAGATCGGCTGCTCGCCCCGATAGACGGATGGATCGAAAACGATGGCACCTTCCCCCAGGTCGCCGATCATCATGGCCTGTAATCGTTCGCAGACTGAGATGCACTCCGCTCGACTCATTGGACGAGAGGCGAGGAGGATCGCGCGGGCGCGTGGTGCTTCCGCCGTCGAACTGGCCGTGGTGTAGGCGAAGCCGCGATAACGTTTCAAGTGTTCCAGCAACGCGGCGAGCTTCTCGACACTGGCGAAACCGTCGAAGTCAAACGGGAGAAACGCGCGAGGCTCGACATGATCTTTCAGCCGCCAGTGCGCCACGCCCGGGTACTCGGTCGGCTTCTGGTAATGAGCGCCTCGCTGCAGCGGCGCACAGATGAACGTCAGGTGCTTCGTCGGGGAACGATCAGCCAAGACGACGTTCTCGAATTCGTCAAACGTGGCGGCATAGTGTTGCGCGGGCGCGTTGTCGAACTTGTTGCTGCCTCGGGAGTAGTGCAAACCCGTGTCAAGTTTGGTAGTATCCATTTTACAAGTTCCTTTCGCCCGCGCTCAAACGCGGGCTTTTGTTTTTTGGAGTTCAGTGGCGAGGATTGCGGCCAGGCAACATTCGCGGACATCGGTATGAATGGCGTCCGATTGCAGCGCGCCGTACCAAAATTCCTGTACCGGGATGCCAGGGGCAAACGCCACAACAACCCTTGTGCCACCTTTCAGCGCCCAGCCAATCTCGACCAACGTGCCATAGCAGTCGGGTGCAGTGATGTAGGCGAGGAGCAGATCGGCGGCATCAAGCGCGGTGTTATTGTTTGCGATAACGTCGCGTTGTGTAACTTCAGGCCCGCATTCGTCGCCAACTGCGCCATGCAAATTGGGACCGTGCCGGCAGCCGTGATCGCAGGAAACGAAGAACGGCCCGACGTAGCTGAAAGCATCGGTTTGGATCGGTCCATCTGCCCATAGGTGGCCGCGTAGATCAGGCACAAGATGATGTCGCCAATCGTTCTTACCGATCTTGCCGGCGAGGTAAAGATTCGGGTGGTTCATCATTCCACCTCTCCACTTGGGACTTTTACCGATGTATTGCGGTGACCATGAAGCATCGCAACCAGCGAACGAATTTCGTCCTCAGTCTTACCCGCGATGCGGGCTGCGTTCAAGGCCTCTACTTCACTATCTGGCCACCCGACTGCCCGTGCGCCGATCTTCACTGGGCGGGTGAATAGTCCATTTTGGATATCTAGATAATGGGCGCTGCGTGAGCGTCCGCGCTTCATTGTGACGCTGCGGACTCGAAGAATGGTATTCGCCATGTTTGTACCTCTTGGGCTAGTAATGAACATGGCGATTTTCTTGTGATGCCGCTTCGATGTCGAAGGATTGAAATCTGATTTCAATCCTCCTCTCTGTCCTCCCCCGGGATAACAAATTCAACCTGACGAAATTCTGGGTTTTTGTTCCAATAGGTTCGCAGCGTTTCTTCGGTCAGACCAAAAGGCTTGCCACGGTGTTCGCCTATCGTGCCGACAGCCTGCTCAAGAGTAAGACCTAGCCCCCCCGCCTCTAAGGGAAGTCTCGCTGCTGCAATCCACCCCATTGCCAAACGCCTTTTGAAGTCCTTATTTCTTGCCGCCAGCCCCTTTCGCTCCCCTTTCCCTGCTCTCACATCCAGAGCACTGTTAGCGTCCTCACCGGCCGCGATCGAATTCAAAGCGTCGGTAAGAAATGTTCTATCGGTCGGTCGCAGCCCTTTGCCCGCACCAATAGCGCGAGCGATCCGACTCAACCTGTTTTGTGCGTCACGAATATTCACTTGGATCACTCCGGATGCATAACAGCACTATGCAGCATTGCCATGCAGAGAAATCACCTCCGCCCCAGCCTTGATCTTGTCGATGTAGTCTGCCCATTGCTGCATCATTGCCTTGCGCTCCGGCAGGTACTCCGCCCGGTTATATGCCGCACGCACGGCATTCCGCTCGTTGTGGGCTAACTGGCGTTCAATAACGTCGTGCCGAAACCCCTGCTCATTCAGCATTGTCGATGCAGCACTGCGGAACCCGTGCCCGGTCATGCGACCCCGGTAACCCATGCGTGCCAGCGCGTAGGTGACGGTATTTTCTGAAATTGGCCTGTCCTTGCTCGTGGTGGACGGAAACACAAGGCGCCCATTACCCGTCAAGGGGCGCAACCCTTCCAAGACTGCAATTGCCTGCTTTGACAGCGGGACGATATGCGCTTCGCGCATTTTCATGATCTCGCCCGGTATGCGCCATAGCGACGCGTCAAAATCGAACTGCGACCACTCGGCGAATCGAACTTCCTTGGTGCGCTGGAAAGTCAGCGCCAGCATCTGCATCGCGGCTTTGGTGGTGACCTCGCCCCGATAGTTGTCAATATCGCGCAGCAGTTGGGCGTAATCAGAGGGATCGGTTAGTGCGGCATAGTGTGCCTGCTTGACGGTCGATAGCGCCCCCTTGAGACTTGGCGTCGGGTCTGACTTCGCTTTGCCGTCGCTGACGGCGTAGCGAAATATAGCTCCGCAGTGCTGCTGTACCCGATGCGCCATATCCACAGTGCCGCGCTTCTCGATGGCGCGCAGCATCGCCAGCAGGTCGGGGGCGGTCAATTCGGCAATCGGGCGGGGACCGATTGCAGGGAACGCATGACGTTCCAATGCTGATTTGGTCTTGCCCGCGTAAGTGGCTGTCCATTCCGCGCCCTTGATGCGCATCCAGTCCCGAGCCACTATCTCAAAGGTGCAAGCTTGGGCGTTGCGCCGTTCATGTTTAGCTTGCTTGCGCTCGCCGCAAGGGTCGATACCCTGCGCCAGTAGTTTGCGCGCTTCGTCGCGCTTGTCGCGGGCCAGTCTGAGGCCGGTATCGGGAAAGGTTCCAATCGCCATCGTCTTGCGCTTGTCGGCGAAACGGTAGTCAAAGCGCCAGAGCTTTCCACCTGTTGGCTGAATCAGCAGGTACAGCCCTTTCTCGTCGGCCAGCTTGCGGGCCTTGTCGGTCGGCTTGGTTGCGCGGATGCCGGTGTCAGTCAGTGCCATGGTGCCCCCTGTCGGTTGCTGAGTCGGCTGACGTGGCGGTTATTTCAGAAGGTATACCGTCAACCATTCCGTATACCGTCAGCTATACCGTCAAAAATGACGGTATTTCATGGAATCAGTTTAGACGGTATCGGACGACTGCGCAAATGAAAAAGCCCGCAGGACGCGGGCTTTAGGACTTCTTTGGACTTCTTTACAGAGATGCTTGGTGGGTGCTGACGGGGTCGAACCGCCGACATTCTGCGTGTAAGGCAGACGCTCTACCAACTGAGCTAAGCACCCGGTGAACGGTCGCTGCCCACAGTGGGCAGCCGGCCGCAATTCTATCAGTTCGCGCCTGCTCAGTGGGTCACCACACCGGTGACGGCCGCATCGTCTGCAACCACCGCCACGGCGGGCGTTGCGGCCACTTCGGGACGTGGCTGCGGCATGCGTTCGAGCGCCAGTTCCAGCACCTTGTCGATCCAGCGTACAGGCAAAATCTCGATCCGGTTCTTGATGGTGTCGGGGATCTCGGCCAGATCCTTGACGTTTTCCTCGGGAATCAGCGCCGTATGGATACCGCCGCGCACTGCGGCCAGCAACTTTTCCTTGAGGCCACCAATGGGCAGCACTTCGCCGCGCAAGGTGATCTCGCCCGTCATTGCCACGTCGGCGCGTACCGGGATGCCGGTCAGGACCGACACCAAGGCGGTGCAAATGGCAACCCCGGCGCTCGGACCGTCCTTCGGCGTCGCACCCTCCGGCAGGTGGATGTGGATATCGTTCTTCTGGTAAAAATCGTCGGCAATGCCCAGTGCCTGGCTGCGCTTCCTGACCACCGACAGCGCGGCCTGGATCGACTCCTGCATGACTTCGCCCAGCTTGCCGGTGGTCATGGTCTTGCCCTTGCCGGGCAAGGCCACGGCTTCGATGGTGAGCAGTTCGCCGCCGACTTCGGTCCATGCCAGTCCCGTGACCTGGCCGATCTGGTTTTCCTTTTCCGCCATGCCGAAGCTGTAGCGACGCACGCCGAGGAACTTGTCGAGATTCTTCGCATTGACCACGATCTTGTTCTTGCGCGCCTTCATCACCAACGACTTCACCACCTTGCGGCAGATCTTCGAAATCTCGCGCTCCAGGGCACGCACGCCGGCCTCGCGCGAGTAGTAACGCACGATGTCGCGCAGGGCATCCTCGGTGATGGTCAGCTCGTCGCGCTTGATGCCGTTGTTCTTCTGCTGCTTCGGCACCAGGTAGCGCAGACCGATATTGACCTTTTCATCCTCGGTATAACCGGAAAGGCGGATCACCTCAAGGCGATCGAGCAATGCTGCAGGAATATTCAGGGTGTTGGCGGTGGCAACGAACATGACATCGGACAAGTCGAAATCGACTTCGATGTAATGGTCCTGGAAGGTATGGTTCTGTTCCGGGTCAAGCACTTCGAGCAGCGCCGACGAGGGATCACCGCGGAAGTCCTGCCCCATCTTGTCGACTTCGTCGAGCAGGAACAGCGGGTTCTTGACCCCAACCTTGGTCATGTTCTGCAGGATCTTGCCCGGCATCGAACCGATGTAGGTGCGGCGGTGGCCGCGGATCTCGGCTTCATCGCGCACGCCGCCCAGCGCCATGCGGATGAACTTGCGATTGGTGGACTTGGCGATCGACTGGCCCAGCGAGGTCTTGCCCACGCCGGGAGGACCGACCAGACACAGAATCGGCGCCTTGACCTTGTCCACGCGCTGTTGCACGGCAAGGTATTCGACGATGCGTTCCTTGACTTTGTCGAGGCCATAGTGGTCACGGTCGAGGATCTTCTCGGCGGCCGACAGATCCTTGCTGATACGCGACTTCTTTTTCCACGGCAGCGCCAGCAGGGTTTCGATGTAGTTGCGCACCACGGTGGCTTCGGCCGACATGGGCGACATCAGTTTGAGCTTCTTTACCTCGGCATTGATCTTGGCCAGGGCTTCCTTGCTCATCCCGGCAGCCTTGATCTTCTTTTCCATCTCGTCGATGTCGGCGCCTTCTTCACCTTCGCCGAGTTCCTTCTGGATGGCCTTGACCTGTTCGTTGAGGTAGTACTCGCGCTGGCTCTTTTCCATCTGGCGCTTGACGCGGCCGCGTATGCGCTTCTCGACCTGCAGGATGTCGAGTTCGGCCTCAAGCTGGCCAAGCAGTTTTTCCAGGCGATCCGAGACACCGAAGACTTCCAGCACTTCCTGCTTCTGCTCCAGCTTCAGCGGCAGATGGGCGGCGATCGTGTCGGCCAGACGGCCGGCCTCCTCGATGCCGGCGAGCGAGGTCAGGACCTCGGGCGGAATCTTTTTGTTCAGCTTAACGTACTGATCGAACTGCGCCAGCACCGTGCGGCGCATGGCTTCGACTTCGTTGTCAGAGCGCTCTTCGACCGGAATCAGGCTGACATCGGCCACGAACAGGGCGCGCTGATCCTCAATTCGCAGTACGCGTGCGCGCTGCACCCCTTCGACCAGAACCTTCACGGTTCCGTCGGGCAATTTGAGCATCTGCAGGATATTGGCCAGGCAGCCGATCTCGTACATGTCTTCCGGCACGGGTTCATCCTTGGCGGCGGACTTCTGCGCCACGAGCAGGATGCTCTTGCCGGCTTCCATAGCTGTTTCGAGGGCCTTTATCGATTTGGGGCGGCCGACAAACAGCGGAATTACCATGTGCGGGAATACCACCACATCACGCAAGGGCAACAGCGGCAGGGATTGGGTCTCTACGGGGGAAGCGGGCAAGCCAGACATCATCGTGTCCTTCAGTTATGAGTCACGCCATCCACATTGGGGCGACGGACTCGTATTCAAGGCGGCCTCAGTCAAACCCGGCCGCCGGATCAGTTCGAGCCGGAGACTTTCGGCTGATCGGCGTACATCATCAGCGGCTGGGCACCGCTTTCAATGGTGTTCTCGTCGATCACGACCTTGCTTACGCTCTCCATGGTCGGCAATTCGTACATGGTATCGAGCAACACGTTTTCGAGAATCGAGCGCAGGCCGCGCGCGCCGGTCTTGCGCTTCAAGGCTTTCTTGGCAATTGCCTGCAGGGCGGAGGGGCGCACTTCAAGTTCCACGCCTTCCATGGCAAAGAGCTTGTGATACTGCTTGATCAGGGCATTTTTCGGTTCAATCAGAATTTCGACCAGGGCCTCCTCGTCGAGTTCCTGCAAGGTGGCTATCACCGGCAGGCGGCCAATCAACTCCGGGATCAGGCCGAACTTGATCATATCCTCGGGCTCGACCTGCTTCAGCATCTCGCTGACATTGCTGGCATCGCGGCTCTTCACCTCGGCGCCAAAGCCGATGCCGCCCTTCTCGGATCGATTGCGAATCACCTTGTCGAGCCCGTCGAAAGCACCACCGCAAATGAACAGGATGTTGGTGGTGTCGATCTGGATGAAATCCTGGTTCGGATGCTTGCGCCCGCCCTGCGGCGGAATGCTGGCGATCGTTCCTTCGATGAGCTTCAGCAACGCCTGTTGCACGCCCTCACCTGAAACATCGCGGGTGATCGAGGGGTTGTCCGACTTGCGCGAGATCTTGTCGATCTCGTCGATGTAGACAATGCCCTGCTGGGCCTTCTCGACTTCATGGTCGCACTTCTGCAGCAACTTCTGGATGATGTTCTCAACGTCCTCGCCGACATAGCCAGCCTCGGTCAGGGTGGTCGCGTCGGCCATCACAAAGGGCACATTCAGCGTGCGCGCCAGGGTCTGCGCCAGCAGCGTCTTGCCCGATCCCGTGGGGCCAATCAGCAGTATGTTGCTCTTCGACAGTTCAATGCCGTCGCTGCCCTTTTCCTGGTGGCGGATGCGCTTGTAGTGATTGTAGACAGCGACCGCAAGGATCTTTTTCGCCGAATCCTGGCCGATCACGTACTGATCGAGCATCTCGCGGATTTCCTTCGGCGCCGGCAACTCGCGCTTCGAACTGCCCGCCGGCTCCGCAGCAATCTCGTCGCGAATGATGTCGTTGCACAGCTCGATGCATTCGTCGCAAATAAAAACCGAGGGACCGGCAATCAGCTTCTTGACTTCATGCTGGCTCTTGCCGCAGAAGGAGCAATACAACAGCTTTTCGCTGCTACCCGATTTCTTTTCCGCCATTTTCGTCTCCGTCCGTGCGAGCGCTCAAGCCTTGGCAGCTTCGGGCGCTTCGTCGCGACTGGTCAGCACCTTGTCGACCAGGCCGTACTCTACTGCCGCTTCGGCTGAAAGGAAGTTGTCGCGATCGGTATCGCGCTCGATGCGCTCGATCGTCTGGCCGGTGTGGTGCGCCAGCATGCTGTTGAGCTTCTGCTTGAGGAACAGGATTTCCTTGGCGTGGATCTCGATGTCCGACGCCTGCCCCTGAAAGCCGCCCATGGGCTGGTGAATCATCACGCGCGAATTCGGCAGGCAATAGCGCTTGCCCTTCTCACCGGCGGCGAGAAGGAAGGAACCCATGCTGCACGCCTGACCGATGCACAGCGTCGATACGTTGGGCTTGATAAACTGCATGGTGTCGTAAATCGCCATGCCGGCGGTAACCGATCCGCCCGGCGAGTTGATGTAGAAAAAGATATCCTTGTCCGGGTTTTCTGATTCCAGAAACAGCAACTGCGCCACGATCAGATTGGCCGTGCCGTCGTTCACCGGTCCGACCAGAAAAATCACCCGCTCGCGCAGCAGGCGCGAGTAGATGTCATAGGCCCGCTCGCCGCGTCCGCTGGTCTCGATAACCATGGGCACCAGACCCAGGCCCTGCGTGTCGGGTGCCGGTGCATCCCAGGCACCCTTGTTTTGTCGCGAACCGTACATGGACATCTCCGGCAGGATCATCCTGCATTTCCCATCAGTGCATCAAAGGCGATCGGTGCTTCGCTGACTTTGGCGTTAGCAAGGGCCCAATCCACCACGTTGTTCTCCAGCGCCAAGGCCTCGGCCTCGGCCAGTCGCTGTGGTTGGGAATAGTACCAGCGGACCACTTCCTTGGGGTCTTCGAAGGTTTCCGCAAACTCGTCCACAATGGTGCGCACTTGTTCTGGCTTGACATGCAAGTCCTTGGCCTTGACCAATTCAGCAAGAAGCAAGCCAAGCTTCACGCGGCGCGTCGCCTGATCCGTAAACCAGGAGGGCTCGACCGGAATGTTCTTCATTCCCATGCCGCGCTGCTCCATATCGCGGCGCGCCGCTTCTGCCATCTGCTCGGACTCCATCTCGACCAGCGCCTTGGGCACCTCGACCGGGTTCACCTTGAGCAGCGCATTCATGACCTGCTCCTTGACCTTGGCCAGCAGGCGTTTCTTCACTTCGCGTTCCAGATTCGAGCGCACTTCGACGCGCATCTTTTCGATATCGCCGTCGGCGACACCTAGTTGGCGGGCGAAATCGGCATCGATTTCCGGCACCCGGGCAGCCTCGACCTTCTTGACTGTCATGTCGAACTGCACGGAAGAGCCAGCCAGTTCCGCGGCCTGATACTCGGCCGGGAAAGTAACGTCGAAAGTCTTCGTCTCGCCCGCCTTGACCCCTTCAAGCTGAGCCTCGAAATCCGGCAACATCATGCCGCCACCGACCATGACCGAATAATCGCTGGCCTTGCCGCCGGGGAATTCTTCGCCATTCTTGCGCCCGGTAAAATCGATCACCAGACGGTCATCCTTCACGGCCGCCCGGTCGGTCTCGACATAGGACGTGCGTTGTTTGCGCAGAACGTCGAGAGTCAGGTCGACCTCGGCTTCGGTCACCGTCAGCGTCGGCTTTTCGATGGTCTCGCCGGAAATATCCGCCGGCGTGATCTCGGGATAGACCTCGAATATCGCCGTAAAGCCCAGCTGTCCGGGGTTTGCGTCCGCTTTCGGCTCGATGCGCGGGTAGCCGGCAACGCGCAGATTCTGCTCGCGCACCGTCGCGCCATAAGCCTTTTCAACCGCCGCACCGATCGCCTCGGAGCGCGCCTGAGAACCATACTGCTGCGCCACCATTTTCATCGGCACCTTGCCGGGACGGAAACCCGCCATCTTCACGGTGCGCGACATCTGCTTCAGGCGCTGCCCGACATCCTTTTCAATATCGGCCAGAACCACCGTCATGTCGATGCGCCGTTCCAGTGCGCTGGGGGTTTCGATTGCAGCGTCCGTCGTTGCCATATCCGTCATCTCTGTATCCGTCTTTGAAGAATTAATTAAGAAAGCGCACCGCGCCGAACCCCGGCTCCGTGCCCAAACGATGGTGCCCAGGAAGGGACTCGAACCCCCACGCCTCGCGGCGCCAGAACCTAAATCTGGTGCGTCTACCAATTCCGCCACCTGGGCGCATGTCGCAGGCGGCCAACAGCACAGACCGAACGACACGACGTAGATGGCGAATTTTACCTGCTTTCCCTGATTCTTTCCGACTTGCCGCCACCGCGCCACGGGTACCGGGCAAGGCAGGCAAGGTGCACCTTGGGGCCGGCACGAAGTCGGCAGGCGATACGTGAGTTACGTTAGAAACAGGGGGACGGCGAGAGCCCTGTATATACTTCTGCCGCACCATGGCCGTTGATCACTACGAAAACTTTCCGGTTGCCTCGATTCTCTTGCCGGCGCCCTTGCGCGAACCGGTCGCGGCCATCTATGGCTTTGCCCGCAGCGCAGACGATTTCGCCGACGAGGGAGATCTGTCGCCGCAACAGCGCCGCGCACTGCTCGCCGGCTATCAGGCCGAACTCGACGCCATCGAGCGCGGGGAGCCCACCCGCCACCCGATTTTCGAGCGCTTGCGACCGGTGATCGCCAACTATCGCCTGCCCCTGCAATTGTTCCGCGACCTGCTCGACGCGTTCATGCAGGACGTGGGCCAGGACCGCTACAGCGACTTCGCCGAATTAATGGACTACTGCCGTCGCTCCGCCGATCCGGTCGGACGCCTGCTGCTGCACCTGTTTGGCCATGCGACGGCCGAAAACCTTTCCCGTTCGGACGCCATCTGCTCCGCGCTGCAACTGATCAACCACTGGCAGGATGTCGCCATCGACGCCGTGAAGGGCCGCCAGGGCAGGATCTACCTGCCGCAGGACGACATGGTGCGCTTTGGCGTCAGCGACGACGACATCCTGCACGCGGCCAGCGGCACCGTCCCGGGCCAGCCTTTGCGGGCTCTTCTGTGCTTTCAGGTTGCCCGTGCCCGCACCCTGATGCATTCCGGCGCGCCGCTGGGATGGGATTTGCCGGGGCGCATCGGCCTCGAAATTCGCGCCATCGTGGCCGGGGGCCTGCGTATCCTGGATAAAATCGAGGCCGTCGATTACGATATCTTCAACCGGCGTCCCAAGCTCCAATCATCCGACTGGCCACTGCTGCTGTTGCGCTCGCTGGTACGCCCCCTGGACAGCAATCGGTAAAGAGCCGTGACACCCGACGAATACTGCCAGCAACGCGCCGCCGCCAGCGGCTCCAGTTTCTACTACAGCTTCCTCTTCCTCGAACCGCGCCGGCGCCAGGCGATCACGGCGCTGTACGCCTTTTGTCGCGAGGTCGATGACGTGGTCGATGAATGCCCGGACGCAGAACTCGCGCGTACCAAGCTCGACTGGTGGCGCGGCGAAATCGCCGCGCTGTATGTGGGCCGCCCGAGCCACCCGGTTACGCAGGCGCTGGCCGGATCGCTGAAGGAATTCCACCTGCCGCAGGAGCAGTTGCTGGAAATCATCGACGGCATGGAAATGGACCTCGATCAGGTCCGTTATGCCGATTTCAAGTCACTACACCTGTATTGCTATCGTGTCGCCAGCGTGGTCGGCCTGCTCGCCGCAGAAATCTTCGGCTACCGCGACCGCCAGACACTGAAGTACGCCCACGACCTCGGTCTCGCTTTCCAGCTCACCAACATCATCCGCGACGTCGGCGAAGATGCGCGACGCGGCCGCATATACCTGCCGCAGGACGAACTGGCACGCTTCGGCGTGGCGGAAGCCGACCTCTCCCAGGCGATCTACAGCGACAAGTTCCGATGCTTGATGGAGTATCAGGTCGAGCGTGCCCAGGCCACCTACCAGCAGGCCTTCGCCCAACTGCCAGCGACGGACCGCAAGACACAACGGGCGGGCCTGATCATGGCCGCGATTTACCGTGCCACGCTCGACGAAATCGTTCGCGACCGATTCCGGGTGCTGGATCAGCGGATTTCGCTGCCGCCGCTGCGCAAGTTGTGGCTGGCCGGCAAGACATGGCTGAAAGCCTGAAGCTTGCCGTCATCGGCGCCGGCTGGGCCGGCCTGGCCGCCGCCGTGGAGCTCACCGCTGCCGGTCACCAGGTCGAGGTGTTCGAAGCATCGCGCGTGCCCGGCGGTCGTGCCCGCGCCGCGCGGATCGATGGTCACACCGTCGATAACGGTCAGCATATCCTGATCGGCGCCTACACCGAGACGCTGCGCCTGATGCGCGTCGTCGGCGCCGATCCCGATGCCCTGCTCAGGCGCACGCCGCTGCGCTTCGAGTTCCCGGGTGAATTCCTGATGAGCGCACCGCGCTTGCCGGCACCCCTGCACACCGCTTTTGCTTTGCTCCTTGCGCAAGGACTCGACTTGCGCGAAAAATGGGCGGCAATCTGCCTCATGCAGGGCCTGCAAGCCAGTCGCTTTCGCGTCGAGCCGGATATTTCGGTCAGCGAATGGCTGGAGCGCAACAAGACGCCTCCCCGCCAGCGGCGGTTCCTGTGGGAACCACTGTGCATCGCCGCCCTGAATACCCCGGCCGATCGCGCCTCAGCCCAGGTGCTGGCCAATGTTTTGCGCGACAGCCTTGCCGGCTCGCGATCCGCCAGCGACATGCTGCTGCCGCAAGTGAATCTCTCGGCGCTGTTTCCCGAGCCCGCGACGCAGTTCGTTTCCCGCTGCGGCGGCACTATGCATCTGGGCCGTCGCGTCAATTCCATCCGGCGTGAAAATGACGCATGGCTGATTGACGATGCCGGACCGTTCACGCAAGTCGTGATCGCCGTTGCGCCCTATCACCTGGCCAACCTGGTGCCTTCGCTGGCACCGCAGGCAGCGCATTTCGAGTGGGAACCCATCGTCACCAGCTACTTCACCTACCCGGACACGGTGCGCCTGCCGCAAGCCATGCTCGGCGTCGACGCCGGCCTCGCACAGTGGCTGTTCGATCGCGGGCAACTTTGCGGACAGCATGGCCTGATCGCCGCCGTCATCAGCGCCCGCGGCCGCCATCTGGACTTGTCGACGCAGCAGCTTGAACGCGGCATCCATACCGAAATCGCCGGCCTGGTTGCCGGCCTGCCGGCGCCGCTCGCCGTGCAGACCATCACCGAAAAGCGCGCGACCTTTGCCTGCCTGCCCAATCTGCACCGGCCCCGCTCAGCCAGCGGGCTGCCGGGTTTGTGGCTGGCAGGCGATTATGTGGCGGGCGACTATCCCGCTACCATCGAGGGCGCGGTCAGGAGCGGCGTTGCGGCCGCGCGCAAGATGCTTTCTGCCTGATTCCGGCGGCCCGATACTGCTGCATGTAAATCATCCTTCGAGCCGCCCGCCCGACAGGCGCAGCGTCCGCCCGCAACGATTTGCCAGCGCCTCGTCGTGGGTCACCAGAATCAGTGTGGTACCCGCCTCGGAATTCATGGCGAACATCAGGTCGATGATCTGCGCCCCGGTCGTCGCATCGAGGTTGCCGGTCGGCTCGTCGGCCAGCAGCAGTTGCGGGCTCATGGCAAAGGCCCGCGCCAGCGCGACACGCTGCTGTTCGCCGCCGGAAAGATGCTTGGGATAGTGTCCAAGGCGCTCAGCAAGGCCGACCCGGGCCAGCATCGCCTCTGCCGTTGCGCGTGCGTCACCGCGGCCGGCGAGTTCCAGCGGCAGCATGGTGTTCTCCAGCGCCGTCAGGGCCGGCAAAAGCTGGAAGGACTGGAAGACGAAGCCGAGCAGCCGGCCGCGCAGTCCGGCACGGGCATCCTCATCGAGAAGGGCCAGATCCTGCCCGCCCAGACGCACGCTGCCTGACGTCGGAAGATCAAGACCCGCCATCAAGCCGAGCAAGGTCGACTTGCCCGATCCTGAGGCGCCGACGATTGCCACCGCCTCACCGGAAGTCACGGCAAACGAAATCTCGTGCAGAATCGTGAGCGTACCCTCACCACTGGGAACGATTTTTCCCAGTTCGGCGATATCGATCACTACCTCTGCCATCAACGACCCCTCACGCATGTTCAAGAAATTCATCTCCCGTTGCTTCTTCCTGATCCTGTTTTGTTGCAGCCTCGCCGTCAGCGCGGCGGAGCCACGCATTCTGGTCTATGGCGACAGCCTCTCCGCCGGCTTCGGCATTGGCGTCAGCCAGAGCTGGCCGGCCCTGCTCGGACAGCGCCTGAAGGCGAATGGTTCCAGCCTTACCGTCACCAACGCCAGCATCAGCGGCGAAACCACGGCCGGCGGACGGGCGCGTTTTGGCGCGGCGCTCGCCCAGTTCAAACCGGCCGTGGTCATTCTCGCGCTGGGCGCCAATGACGGCTTGCGCGGCCTGCCTGTCGCAACCATGAAAGACAACCTCGGCTTCATGGTGGCCCTGGCGAAGAAGCAAGGTGCCCGGGTGCTGCTGGTCGGCATGCACCTGCCGCCCAACTACGGACCAAAGTACACCCTGGAATTCGATGCCGCCTTCCGCGATCTCGCCAGGCGTGAAAAAATCGCCTTGCTGCCCTTCCTGCTCGAACCCGTCGCACTCGACCAGAACGCCTTTCAGGCCGATGGCCTGCATCCAACCGCCGCCGCGCAAACGCTGATCCTCGATCACGTCTGGAACGCGCTGAAGCCGTTGCTCGGATGATGCAATACGCATGACATTCATATCTGAAAAACTACCCAGGGGAGTGGCGACGGTAGCACAACTTGCCGAATTCGACGCCGTCATCGACGCCCGCGCACCCGGCGAATACGCGGAAGACCACCTGCCGCACGCCACCAGCATGCCGGTGCTCGATGACGACGAGCGCGCCCGGGTCGGCACGCTGTACAAGCAGGTATCGGTATTCGAGGCGAAAAAGCTCGGTGCATCGCTGGTCTCGAAAAACATTGCGCGTCACATCGAACAACACCTGCTCGACAAGCCGAAGAGCTGGCGGCCGCTGGTGTATTGCTGGCGCGGCGGCCAGCGCAGCGGCGCCTTCACCCACATCCTGCGCGAAATCGGCTGGGATGCGCATCGCCTTCAGGGGGGCTACAAGAGCTGGCGCCAGCACGTCATCGCACAACTCACATTGCTGCCGCCGCAACTGAAGTTTCGCGTCATCAGCGGCGCCACCGGCAGCGGCAAGAGCCGCCTGCTGGAGGCCATCGCCGCGCGCGGCGGGCAGATCCTGCACCTGGAAGAACTGGCCGCGCACAAGGGTTCGGTGCTGGGCAATCTGCCGGGCCAGCCGCAACCCACGCAAAAAGGCTTCGAGTCGCAGTTGTTGGCCGCACTGTCCGCGCTGGATCGGGCGCAAACGGTGTTTGTCGAGGCCGAGAGTCGCAAGATCGGCCGCCTGCAATTGCCCGACACCATTCTGGCCGCCATCCGCGGCGCACCCGGTCTGCGCATCGAGGCTGGGCTGGACGCCCGGGTCGAATTCCTGTCGCACGACTACGACTACGCGATTGCCGATCCGAAATGGCTGATCGAGCGCCTGGCACATCTGAAGGGCCTGCAAAGCACGGAAACGCTCGAGCGCTGGCATGCGCTGGTTGCCGCACGGGATTTCAAGACCCTGGTCGAGGAACTGCTGACGCTGCACTACGACCCGCTGTACCAGCGTTCGCAAGCCACCAACTACAACTCGTTTGCCGGTGCAACCCGCCACACCACCGAACGGCTTGATGCCGCCGCGCTCGACCGGCTGGCCACCGAGATTCTCGCTACATCTGCCTGAACAAATGGGCGTGGCCGCGGCTCACGGCCAACGTCTCCGGGCGATCCCGCAGTTTCAGTGCAACGCGGCCGAGCGCATCGTGGCGGGCCGAGACGACCTGCCGCACATTCACCAGCGTGCCTCGATGCACCTGCCAGAAATGGGCGGGGTCGAGCTGCTCGGTCAATTCCTTGATCGTCGTACGGATCAGCAGTTCGGCATCGCGCGTGAATACCGCCGTGTACTTGTCGGTTGCCTGGAAGTAGCAAACCTCATCCACCGAAACCAGCCGCACGTCGTTGCCCACCGAAGCGCGCACCCAGCACAAATGTTCGGCAGCCTTTGGCAGCAATGCCTGCAGGCGCCGCAGAAGGTCGTCGGATTGCGCCGGGGCGGGCTCTGCGGCCAATCGTTGAAGACGTTCGATCGCCAGTCCCAGGCGTTCGTCGCTGATCGGTTTGAGCAGATAGTCCACCGCTTCACGCTCGAAAGCCTGTACCGCAAACTCGTCATAGGCGGTGACGAACACCACGCGGCAGGCACCTCGTACCTGTGCCGTCAGGCTTTGCACGACGTCCATGCCCGAGAGTCCGGGCATGCGAATGTCGAGAAATGCGATGTCCGGATGCAAACCTTCGATCATGTCTCGCGCTTCGATGCCATTGGCAGCAATACCCACGATCTCGAGTTCCGGCCACAGAACTGCGAGTCGTGCCTTGAGATGCTTTGCGAGCAAGTCCTCGTCGTCAGCGATCAAAGCCTTCACAGCGCGGCCCCTGCCGGCAGGCTCATTGTGGCCGTGACGCCGGTGCCGGCTTCCGAGCTCAACTCCAGTCTCGCCGCTGGCCCGTAGATGGCCGAAAGACGGGCCCGGATGTTGGCAACGCCAATTCCTTCGCCGGGGGCCTCGCCAAAACCGAGCCCATCATCGGCGACCTGAATCTGCAAGGAATCACCCTGCCTTCTCGCCGTCACGGTGACACACCCGCCGGCGACCTTCGGCTCCAGGCCATGGCGGATCGCGTTTTCCACCAGGGGCTGCAGCAGCATGGGCGGAAACGCGGCAGCCAGGAGTTCCGGCGCAATGTCGAAGGCATAGACCAGGCGTTCGCCCATGCGAATCTTCAGGACGTCGAGGTAGGACGTCAGCAGCGCCACCTCGTCGCCCAGCGTTCCGCCATCGGCACGCGTGCGGGTCAGGCTCGAACGCAGGTAGCGGATCAGCGCATCGAGCAGGCTTGCCGCGAGTTTCGGATCGGCCTCGATCAGCGCAGCGACGTTGGCCAGCGAATTGAACAGGAAGTGCGGCTCGATCTGCGCCTGGAGCATGCGCAACTGAGCGGCCAGAGCCTGCTTCTCCGCCTCCAGTCGCGCCAGTTCGCGCCCCTGGAGCTCGATCTCCAGCGTTGTGTTGCGCTGGCGCAGCCAGAAGAAGCCGACAGCGATGCCGCCGAAGACCAGCCCGAGGAGCAGCGACTGCGCCTCGTGCGAGCCGTCGGGCGAACTGCCGACACCCGTCAGCATCCGTCCCAGCATGCCGCCAGCCATAGCACCGGCCACAACGCCCACGGCGAGCGCCGCCCCGCGCAACACGCCGGTCAAGGGCAGGCGCAGCAGCAACTGCAGCAAGGCGAAAATGCTCAGACCGACACACTGCGAGAACACCAGATTGACCGAAAAGCTGCCGCCGAACTCCAGCGCGGCAAGAAAGCCCGCGATCAGGGCATTGAAGGCGACAGTGGCGAGCAGTGACGGCATTGTTGGATTATTCCACGCTCTTGGTGGCCAGCAGTTGCCGGACCTTGCGTTCTTCCCATTCGGCACCCAGCCAGCGATCACGCGCGAACGTGGCGAACGCGTGCAGGGCCAGCCATACCGCCCAGCCCAGGAGCGGCCAATGAAACCAAAGGCGTCCGGGCGAGGACAGCAGGTTGATAGCCAGGAGCCCTGCATTTACCGCAACGAAGACCAGCAGATGCATGTAGAACCGGCGCAGCTTATGCACCTGACGATAGGCTTCCACGTCGGCCGCGGAAAGATTCGGATCATCCTTGAAACGGAAATGGCGTGACATGATTTTCTCCTTGACGGTTTCCCGCCTGGACGGGATGGCTTGCAGTCTCGGAGGGTTCAGCCGGCTTTACCAGCCCGATCCGACGGTTGGGACGATTTGCGGCTTGAACTGCGCCGACAAGGGATGAAACGCAAGGATCGCGCTCCGGCCCGCTAACCAGGCAATAGAGAATCGCCGCGCCGGGTGGCGCACAGACGCTGTACCACGGCCTGTCGCGGAGTCTCGACCTGGCCCTGCTCGAAGGCGACCACCGTCAAGCGCCGCTTGACGACTTCGAGCAATTCTCCGGGCCGCAGCAGGAAGGCCGGATTCGACGGCTTGCCAAAGCGTTCGTTGCCGACCATAAAGGTTTCGTAGATCAGGACGCCATTGACGTCCAGGGTGCCAAGCAGCATCGGCAGCAGCGGCCGGAACAGATAGTTGGTGACCACGATGCCATCGAATGTGCGCCCGTGGTAGGGCCAGGGACCGCTTTCGAGGTCGGTCAGGCGGGTGACGATGCCGGGCTCTTTGGCAACAATGTCCGCGAGGGCATCTGCGTCGCGATCGAGCGCTTCGACGCGGTAGCCATTCCTTGCCAGCAGCAGGGAATGGCGCCCCTGACCGCAGGCCAGATCCAGCACGGATCCGCCCGCCGTGATCAAGGGGAAAAAGCGTTTGATCCAGGGTGATGCGTTTTCGCTCATAGGTAGCTGCATGTCGGGTATCATTTTGAGTCTAAACCATGTCGCAAGCCACGTCCGCTGGCTTCTTATCACATGTCCGCAAAACCGAGCACGCCGGCTGGAAGCGCACTGGACAGGACCGATGCCCTGCGCGAGCGGCTGAACACGACAACGGACGCCTACAGCCGCTTCGTGCCGCGCGAGTTCCTCAACCTGCTGGGTATCGACGATATACGCAAGGTGGAACTGGGACAGCAGGTCGAGCGCAAGATGACCATCCTGTTCTCCGACATCCGCAATTTCACCGCGCTGTCGGAGACGATGAGCCCGCAGGAAAACTTCAACTTCCTCAATTCCTTTCTCATACAGATGGAGCCCGTCATCACGGCGCATGGCGGCTTCATCGACAAGTACATCGGCGACGCCATCATGGCGCTGTTCCCGGATTCGCCCGATGAGGCTTTGCGTTGCAGCCTGGCGATGCTGCAACGCCTCGAAGAATACAACGACGGCCGTCAGCGCGCCGGCTATCGTCCGATCAAGATCGGCATCGGCATCAACACCGGCATCGTCATCCTCGGCACCATAGGCGGCGCGGCGCGCATGGACGGCACGGTGATCGGCGACGCCGTCAATCTGGCCGCGCGCATGGAACGCCTGACCAAGGAATACCGGGTCTCGATCCTCATCAGCGAGTACACCCTGTACTGCCTCGACCAGCCGGAACTTTGGTCGATCCGCTTTCTCGATCGCACGCAAGTGCGCGGCAAACAGGGCACACAGTCGGTTTATGAAGTGTTCAACGGTGATCCCGCTTCCCTGGCGCAGGCCAAGACCAAGACCCTGAAGAATTTCGAAGAGGCACTGGCCTACTATCATGTCGATGACATCGGTGGCGCCCGCGCTCGACTCGCCGCCCACGTTGCGGCCGTGCCGAATGACCATGCCGCCCATGTTTACCTCGAACGCTGCGCAGCCCCCGCCAGCGACCTGGCCAGCCTGCGTCCCGACCTGCCTGCCGCCTGGCGCGGCGAGTTTTCCTTTGGCCAGGCCACAGTGGATACCGCCCACGAAAACCTGCTCGCCGACATGAACGCCCTGGCAGGTGCGATCAACGTCGGTGCGCTGGACATGACACCACCGCTGCTGGTCCAGATCAAGGATACTGCGGCCCACGATTTCGCACTTGAAGAGCAACTCATGGCGACGGACGACTATCCCTTCCTCAAACTGCACGCTCGCCAGCACCAGCGGTTTTTCGAATATTTCGAAGAACTGCGCCGCGAAATAGAACTCGGCGAGGTCGATCGGGTTTACCTGGCATTTCGCATCAAGCGCTTCCTGACCGGCTGGCTGGTCAACCATATCCTCAGTGCCGACCGCCATTACGGCCACCATCGGCGCGGCAGGGGTGCGGCACAGGCACTTCCCTGAGCAATCCCGACAGGCACGCACCTGCGGAAGATGCTATGCTTTGCTGCACTGCACCAACCACATTTTGACGAGATGCCTACCCGACGCCGCGTAATCCTGCCATGAACAACGAACAACACTACCTGCACACCCTTTTCGAGCCGCAATCCATCGCCATTATCGGCGCCTCCGAATCGCCCAACTCCATCGGCGTCACGCTGGTGCGCAACATGCTCGACTCCGGCTACACGGGCAAGCTGTTCTTCGTCAATCCCAAGCATGAAACCGTGTTCGGCCATGAAAGTTATGCATCCGTCGATACCATTCCGCAACGCCTCGACATCGCGGTGATCTGCACCAAGGCCAGCACGGTGCCCGAGATCATCGATGCCTGTGGTCGGGCCGGCTGCAGAAATGCCATTGTTATTTCCGGAGGATTTGCCGAAGCCGGACCGCGCGGTGCTTCGCTGGAACGTGCCGCACTGGAAAACGCCCGCCGCCACGGCATGCGCCTGCTGGGCCCCAACTGCCTTGGCATCATGCGACCGGGCAGCCAGATCAACCTGACTTTCGGCCATGGATTTGCGCATCCGGGCACCATCGGCCTCATCTCACAATCCGGCGCCTTGTGCACGGCCATTCTCGACTGGGCCCTGCCGAACAAGGTCGGCTTCTCGAACGTGGTCTCGCTGGGTGCCGAAGGTGACATCGATTTTGGCGAAGTGCTCGACTACATGGTCTCCGACCCGCGCACCGAAAACATTTTCCTGTACATCGAGGGCATCAAGAATGCGCGCCGCTTCATGAGCGCCCTGCGGGCCGCGGCGCGTTGCAAGCCGGTACTGCTGATCAAGGTCGGCAAGCATCCGGCCGGCGAAAAGGCGGCGCTGTCCCACACCGGCGCCCTGGTAGGCGCCGACGACGTATTCGATGCCGCGCTGCGGCGTGCCGGCGTCGTGCGCCTGGCCAACGTCGGTCAGATGTATGCCGCGGCATCCGCCCTGTTCTCGCATTTCCGGCCCCGCGGCAAGCGCCTGGCGATCATCACCAATGGCGGCGGTCCCGGCGTCATGGCGGCCGATCACGCCGCCGACATCGGCATCCCGCTGGCCCAGTTCGACGCCGCGACCGTTACCCGTCTCAACGAAATGCTGCCGGCCACCTGGTCCAAGTCCAACCCTGTCGACATCCTCGGTGACGCCGACCCGACACGCTACGGCGTGGCACTGCAGGCCTGCATCGACGACGACAACATCGACGGCGTGCTGGCCATCCTGACGCCGCAGGCGATGACCGACCCGACGCAGGCCGCGCGTACGGTGATCGAGATCGCGCGCCAGAGCGACAAACCCCTGGTGACCTGCTGGATGGGCGAAGATCAGGTGAGCGAAGCGCGCAAGCTGTTTCAGGGCGCCGGCATTCCTACCTTCCGCACCCCCGAACCGGCGGTTGACCTGTTCTCGCATATTTCGAACTACTACCGCAACCGGCAGCTGCTGATGCAAACACCGGCCTCGATCTCCGAACAGGCTCCGCCGCGCCTGGAGTCGGCGCGCCTGGTCATCGAAACGGCACTGATGGAAGGGCGCAAGGTATTGAGCGAAATGGAATCGAAGGCAATCCTGTCCGCCTTCAGGATTCCCATCGCGCAAACCGTGGTCGCCCGCTCCGCTTCCGAAGCCATGGTACTGGCTGAAGAACTCGGACTTCCCGTAGTGATGAAGGTCGACTCGCCCGAGATCGCGCACAAGAGCGATTCCGGCGGTGTGCGCCTGAACCTGAACAGCCTCGCCGCGGTGCGCGACGGCTGGCTGGAAATCATGGACGAGGTGAAGAAGATCCGTCCCGATGCGCATATCAACGGCATTGCCATCGAGCCGATGATCCAGAAACCCAACGGTCGCGAGCTGATGGTCGGCATGATGCGCGACAAGATTTTCGGCCCCACCATCGTCTTCGGCCCCGGCGGGACCAGCGTCGAGTCCTACAACAGCGACCGCGCGGTCGCCTTGCCGCCGCTCAATCCGGTGCTGGTGGCCGACATGCTGGCGTCGACCCGGACCACCGCACGGCTTGGCAAGTTCCGCAACATGCCGCCGGTCAAAATGGAGGCGATCGAAGCCGTCCTGCTCAGCGTTTCGGCCATGGTCTGCGAACTGCCGTGGATCAGCCACATGGACATCAACCCGCTGATTGTCGACGAACATGGAGCCGTCGCGGTGGATGCGCGCATCACCATCGAAAATACTCCGATCACGGCAGGGCGTTATGACCACATGGCGATCCATCCCTACCCATCCCACCTGAAGTCCGGCTTCAAGGCCAAGGACGGCTCCCAGGTCACCATCCGTCCTATAAAGCCCGAAGACGTCCGCATGGAACAAGAGTTCGTCAAGGCCCTGTCGCCGGAAGCGCGCTACATGCGCTTCATGAACACCATCCGCGAAGTGTCGCCGGCCCAACTGGTCAGGCTCACCCAGATCGACTACGACCGCGAAATGGCTTTCGTCGCCACCATCGAGGTCGAGGGCGCGGAAAAGGAAATCGGCGTCGTGCGCTATGCCACCAGCCCGGACGGCGAATCCTGCGAGTTCGCCATCGTGGTCGCCGACGACTGGCAGGGCAAAGGTCTCGCGCGCCGACTGATGGGCATCCTGATCGACACCGCACGCAGCGCCGGTCTGCGCTACATGCACGGCGATTTCCTGTCCGAAAACACCCGCATGCTGGCCTTCGTCGCCAGCCTCGGCTTCGTCCTCTCCGCTCATCCGGAGGACCACGGGCTCAAGCGTGGCGTGCTGGTCCTGAACTGAGTCTGCGCCAAGCTCCGAAAAATGGAACGCTGCCCCTGGTGCGGCACCGACCCGCTCTACACGGCCTATCACGACAGCGAGTGGGGCGTTCCCTGCCATGACGAGCGCACGCTGTTCGAGTTCCTCATCCTCGAAGGCGCGCAGGCCGGGCTGTCGTGGATCACCATCCTCAGGAAGCGCGAGAACTATCGCCGCGCCTTCGACAACTTCGATCCCGCCCGGATTGCCCGCTACGGCGAGGCGGATGTGGCGCGCCTGCTGGCCGATGCCGGCATAGTTCGCAACCGTCTGAAAATTGCAGCCAGCATCGGCAACGCCTGCGCCACGCTGGAACTCTACGAACAGGGCGGCAGCCTGGACCAATTGCTGTGGCAGTTTGTCGAAGGTCGCCCGCGCATCAATCGCTGGCGCAGCATGTCCGAGATTCCGGCGATCACGCCGCAGGCCGAGGCGCTCTCGAAGGAACTCAAGCGTCGCGGCTTTCGCTTCATCGGCCCTACCGTCATATACGCCCACATGCAGGCGACCGGAATGGTCAATGACCATCTGCTGTCCTGCCCGCGCCACGCCGAACTCGGCGGCTGAGCGCCAGTCCCTGGCAGGCTACCGCAACCATTGCGTGGCAATGGCCACGATTTAATCTGGTTACAATAGCCGGACCTGCAGACTCCCGGTTCCGCCCTGTCGCGCATGCAAATCGACTTCGAAACCATTCGCGAAATCCTCGAACACCGCCTGCACCAGGAGGACATCGAGAAGCTGCTGCACGGGCTCGACGAGTCCGGCAAGGCCGAGCTGTTCTTCCGCATCACCGAACTGTTGCGCCGCACCTCGGCACTGGCCGACATCGCCAATCGCGTCTCCGACAGCCTGTCGCTGGATGTATTGTTTCCGCGCCTGATGGAGGTGGTCACCGAAGCGCTCAACGCCGACCGCAGTTCGCTGTTCCTCCACGACCCAGAGACCAACGAGCTTTTTTCGCGCGTGATGCAGGGCGATGCCATGGGCGAAATCCGCTTCCCCTGCCACCTTGGTGTCGCCGGCTCGGTGTTCACCCGCGGCGAGGCGGAAATCATCACCGATGCCTATGCCGACTCCCGCTTCAATCAGGAAGTCGATCGGCGCACCGGCTACCGTACGCGCAATATCCTCTGTGTGCCGATCCGCAACAAGAACCGCGATGTGATCGGCATCACCCAGGTGCTGAACAAGCATTTCGGCGACTTCGACGGCGAAGACCAGCGCCTGCTTGAAGGGCTCTCGCTGCAGGCGTCCGCAGCGCTCGAAAATGCGCGCCTGTTCGAGAAAGTCGAGCGCCAGCAGCGTGAGGAAGCCATGCTGCTCGAGATCAGCATATCGATCGTTTCCGAGATTCACCTCGACCCGCTGCTGATGAAGATCATGGCCGCCGCCACCACGCTGCTCGACGCCGATCGCGGCACCCTGTTCCTTTACGACCCGGACCGCGATGAGCTGTTCTCACGTGTTGCCGGTGGCATCAGCAGCGAAGAAATCAGATTCCCGGCGAACGCCGGCATCGCCGGCGAGTGCTTCAGCACCAGCGGCGTGATCAACATTACAGATGCCTACGGCGATTCGCGCTTCAATCCCGAATTCGACCGGCAAACCGGTTATCGAACGCAGAGCATGCTGTGCATGCCGATCATCGCCCGAGGCGAACGCAAGATCGGCGTGATGCAGATCCTGAACCGCAGGGGCGGGGTATTCGGCAGCGCCGACGAAAGACGCCTGCGCGCATTCTCGGCACAGGCGGCAGTGGCAATCGAGAACGCGCAGCTGTTCGACGAGATCAATGCCGAGCGCAACTACAACGAAGCCATCCTGCACAGCATGAACAACGCCGTGCTGACACTCGACGCCCATGGCGTGGTGCGCAAGGTCAATGAGTCGGCACGACGCATCCTGCGCCGGACCGATGCCCAACTGATCGGGCACACACTGGAGAACCTTTTTGTCGGGCGCAACAACTGGGTGGCCAAGAGCCTGGAGAAAGTCCGCGGTTCGGGCAACACCGACATCACGGTCGATACCGACCTGTTCGTCGAAGGCAGCGAGGCGGTGTCGGTGAATCTGGCGACGGTGGCGCTGACCAGCATTCGCGACGAATCGATCGGCTACATGCTGATGATGGAAGACATCACCCGCGAGAAGCGCCTGCGCAACACCATGTCGCGCTACATGAGCAAATCGGTGGTGGACCAGCTCATGGAAAGCGGCGAAGCCGTGCTGGGCGGCACCGGGCGCGACGTCAGCGTACTGTTCTCGGACATTCGCGGCTTCACCTCGATTTCCGAGCGCCTCGGCGCCAAGGAAACCGTGGCCTTGCTCAACGAGTATTTCACCGACATGGTGGATATCGTCTTCGCCCACAACGGGGTGCTCGACAAGTACATCGGCGACATGATCATGGCGGTCTTCGGCTCGGTGCTGCAAAGCGACGACGATGCGAGCAATGCGGTGATGGTCGGCAACAAGATGATGACCGGCCTGCACCAGTTGAACCGACGCCGCGCCGCGCGCGGCGGCGAGCCGATCCGGATCGGCGTCGGCATCAGCACCGGCAACGTCGTCGCCGGCAATATCGGATCATTGAAACGAATGGAATACACGGTGATCGGCGACAGGGTCAACCTTGCCGAACGCCTGGAAGGCGCCAACAAGTTCTACGGCACCTCGATCCTGATCTGCGACGCCACCTGGGCAGCCGTCAAGCATCACGCCGCGGCCCGCGAAATCGACCTGATACGGGTGCGCGGCCGGGATATGCCGGTCGCCATCCATGAGACGCTGGGCCATCATTCCGAGGACAGCTTCCCGCATCGCCAAGACGCCCTGGGGGCCTTCAACGAGGGCCTGATCCGTTACCGCCAGCGCGACTGGGTCGGTGCGCTGCAATGCTTTGGCCAGGCTCTCGCTGCCAACCCTGGCGACGGCCCCTCCAGAATCTATCGCGAGCGCTGCGAGATCTACCGTAACACGCCACCGCCCGCCGAATGGGACGGCGTATGGACCCTGCAAAGCAAGTAGCGGCGGTAACGCGAATCTTCAAGCTCCGTGCGCCCGTCACACAGCACTCGCATCACTACCAGGCACGGAAGCAATGACGGAACTTTCATCCCTGCTGGCGCATCACGCACGCTATCGCCCGCAGGCCACAGCCGTGGTGTTTGGCGAACTGCGGCTGAACTACCGGGACTTCCATGCCAGGGTAGAGCGCGTTGCGCATGTGCTCGCCGGGCTGGGCGTGCGCAAGGGACAGCGCGTTGCATCGCTGCTGCCCAATACACTGGAACTGCTGGAATTCTATTGGGCATGTGCACGGATCGGCGCCGTCGCCGTACCTTTGTCGCCGCTGCTGACCGGCACTGGCCTGTCCAGCCTGATCAACGATGCAGGCGCCGTCTGCCTGATCACCCAGCGCAGCCTGCTGCCGGTGGTGGCCGCCGTGCTGCCCGCACTGCCAACGCTGGCCCCGGCGCGCGTCCTGCTGATCGATGGCAAGCAGCAGCCCTGGGGCGACTATGCGGCGCTGGCCGCCGCGGCAGCGGCGACCGAGGTGCCTGCGGCCGACGTCAGCCCGGACGATCTGTTCAACATCATGTACACCTCGGGCACCACGGGCCTGCCCAAAGGCATCATGCACAGCCACCGCGTGCGCGCCATGTATGCGCTGCAGTTGGGCGGCGCCTGGCGCATGACGCCAGAATCGGTGGTGCTGCACAGCGGGGCCATCGTCTTCAACGGCGCCTTCGTCACCCTGATGCCGGCCTTCCATCTCGGCGCCACCTATATCCTGCACCGTCAGTTTGACGCTGCAGAAATGATCGAAACCATTGCCGAGGAACGAGTCACCCACATCATGGTGGTGCCGGCACAGATCATCGCCCTGCTCGACTCGCCGGCATTCGATCCGGCGAAACTCGCATCGCTGCAGATGATCCTCTCGCTCGGCGCGCCACTGGCGCAGCCGCGCAAGGATCAGCTGAACCAACTGCTGCCGGGCCGCTTCCACGAGCTTTACGGACTCACCGAGGGTTTCGTCACCATCCTCGACAAGACCGATGCGGTACGCAAAGCCGGCTCGGTGGGCTGCCCGCAGCCCTTCAGCGAAGTGCGCATCGTGGATGATGCCGGGCGTGATCTACCGCCGGGGCAGCCGGGCGAAATCGTCGGCCGCGGCCCCTTCGCCATGCAGGGCTACTGGGGCAAGCCGGAACTCACCGCGGAAACCATGCGCAATGGCTGGATCTTCAGCGGCGACATCGGCCACCTCGACGCGGAGGGCTACCTCTACCTGGTCGATCGCAAGAAGGACATGATCGACTCGGGCGGGGTCAAGGTCTATCCGCGCGACATCGAGGAAATTGCCGCCGCCCACCCCGCAATCGCCGAAGTGGCCGTCTTCGGCATTCCGCACCCGACCTGGGGCGAGACTCCGCTCGCCGCCGTGGTGCTGAAAGCAGGCGCCGACGCGACCGCCGAAGAACTGCGCGACTGGATCAACGAACGCGTCGCCGCACGCTATCAACGCGTCCGGGAAGTGGTCATCAAGGCGGCATTCCCGCGCAATGCCGCCGGCAAGACGCTGAAGCGCGACATGCGCGACCCGTACTGGGCCGATCGCGCTAAACCGATTTAGCTCGCAGCGGCGCTACCTTGCGGCCCATGGCCAGCACCGTCAGCACCGCCAATACCTGCAGCAGCGCCACCCCCGGCAATACGCCGTCGCGCCCTCCCGCATCGAGCAGCGCGCCGAAGGCCAGAGGCCCCAGGGCCAGGCCGACATCGAGCCCGGAATAGACAAAGCCATAGACCCGGCCGAAAGCCGGTGAGGCGTTGCCTCCGGGCAGGGAATCGGTGGCCACCCGGCGCACCAGCAAATCGCGCGATGGACCCGCAAGGCCGACGCCGACGCCAATGCCGACCATGAGCGGAATCACGGCCCAGGCCGGCGGCAATCCGCTGGCCAGCACCGAGGCAAATACAGCAGCACCGACCAGGGCGGCGCCCACGGTGCGGTCGTGCTCATGCACCCGCACGGCAACGAAACCGCCGACCACCATGCCAGCCGCCGAACCCAGCAGATAGCCGGTCAGCGCCGCCACGCCCGCCGCGGCAGTGAGGCCGTAGATGCCGCCCAGCACCGGCACGGAAAAGCTCTGCAAACCGCCGAAAGCCGCCGTGATGAGCAGGAAGAACATGAAGGCCAGCCAGATCACCGGAGCGCCAAGGAAGCCGAAGGTTGTCCCGCTCGCCCTGGCTCCGGCGCCGGCCTTTGCCACATCGTCATCCAGCAAGGGTCGCGCCATTTGCAGGGCGGCAATCGAGCACAAGGCGACCAGCGCTGCCGCAATGCCCGCACCACGCCAACCGGCCCAGGCCAATGCCATGCCTGAAATCGTGGCGCCCATGGCCCAACCGAGGTTCCCCGACAGGCCATGAACGGAAAACGCATAACCGAGCCGCGCCGGCGAAACCTTCTTGTTGAGCAAGGAAAAATCCGCCGGATGAAATACCGCGTTGCCGGCACCCGCCAGGGCCACCGCCAGCAGCAACATCGGGTAATTGACCGCCAGCGAGAGCGCCAGGCCCGAGGCTGCCAGCAGGCTCATGCCGGCCATCAAGACGCGGCGCGCGCCGTAGCGGTCGACAACAATGCCGGCAAAGGCCTGACCGAACCCGGAAATGGCGAAAAACACGGTCATCAGGAAGCCGGCTTCCGTATAGCCGAATCCGAAGTCCGGCATCAGCAGCGGAAACAAGGGGGGTAACAAAAGATGAAACAGGTGAGAGGTAGCGTGGGCGACACCCACCACCGCAATCACTGCGGCATCGGCGCGTACAGGGGCATTCGGACTCATCGGCCGATGCTAACCGAAATCCGCAGCCGAAATATCTGCTGACACTCGCTAACAGACTTGAGCAAAAGCCCCGCCTATCTTGCGCTCATGGGCAGCGCCGGGGCGCTACCCGCCAACCCGAGGAGATCATCATGAGAGTAAAGACCCTGCAACTCAGCGTGCTCGCAAGCGCACTGCTCACCCTGACTGCGATTGCGCTGCCGGCGCGCGCCCAGGATTCGAACGCATACCGCGACCGCGGCGAATGGCAGCAAGACAGCCGTGAGATCCGCCGCGACAATCGCGAGATCCGCCAGGATGTCCGCGAGATTCAGCAGGACCGGCAGGAACTGAGCGGCGACTACCGGGAACTGGCCAGGGACCGCGCCGACTATGCCCGCGCCAAAGCGCAAGGCGATGTCGCCGCCATGCGCCGCGAGCGTATGGAAATCCGCAACGACAAGCAGGAAATTGGCCGCGACCAGGCCGAATTGCATCGTGATCAGGCCGAACTGCGTCACGATGTGCGCGAGCGTCGCCAGGATGTGCGCCAGAATCACGCCGAATACCGTAATGACCAGCACTCGGGACAGTGGAATCAGGCAGGCAGAGGGTCCTGGGGCGAACAGCACAAGAACCGAAGCGAGGTGCGCAGTGACCGCCACGAACAGCGCCAGGACGTACGCGTAGCCCGTAGCGATTACCGTCAGGAGCATGCGACGCAGGCGCCCGCCGCGCAACGGATCAATTGGCAGGCCCCGGCGCAACAGCAGACCAGTCCCGCTACCGAACGCGCCACCAGCGTGCAGCAGAACAACGGCAATCACACAGGCTGGCAGCAGGGGCGCGGCAACGCCCGTCGCGGTTAGCGCGAAATAACTCTTCGGAGCGAGTAGTGATAGTCGAGCGAAGCGAACCGATCAATAGCCCCCCGTGAGGGGCTATCGTATGCACACAAGTCGAAGCCGGAAACTCCTCCCCCTTCAAGGGGGAGGTTGGGAGGGGGATGGGGGGCGGGGCTACGAGTCGACTCGCCATACAGGGCCTGAGTTCTACCGGAATCATGCATTGCCGTCGCCCTTGTCAAACGTGAGCTGCCCCTTGCTGACATTCACCTTGACGCGGTCCTTGGGACCCACGCTGCCTTCGAGAATCAACCTTGAGAGCGGATTCTCGATGCGTTCCTGGATCGCGCGCTTGAGTGGCCGTGCACCGAACACCGGATCGAATCCGGCCTCGGCCAGCAAGGCCAGTGCCGCGTCGGACACTTCCAGTGTCATGTCGATCTTGGCCATGCGCTTCTCCAGGTACTTGAGCTGGATCTTGGCGATGCCGGCGATGTTCTTTTCGTCCAGCGCATGGAAGACCACGATCTCGTCGATGCGGTTCACGAACTCGGGGCGGAAATGGGTCTTGACCTCGCCCATCACCGCCATCTTGACCACCTGGTAGTCGGAGCCGGCCATCTGCTGGATCATCTGGCTGCCAAGGTTGGAGGTCATCACGATCACGGTGTTCTTGAAGTCAACGGTGCGGCCCTGGCCGTCGGTCATGCGGCCGTCATCGAGCACCTGCAACAGCACGTTGAATACGTCCGGGTGCGCCTTTTCGACTTCATCGAAAAGGATCACCGAGTAGGGCTTCCTGCGCACCTGTTCGGTCAAGTGACCTCCCTCCTCATAGCCGACGTAACCCGGCGGCGCGCCGATCAGGCGCGCCACGGAGTGCTTCTCCATGAACTCGCTCATATCGATGCGGATAAGGTGATCCTCGGCATCGAAGAGGAATTCGGCCAGCGCCTTGCACAGTTCGGTCTTGCCCACGCCCGTGGGGCCGAGGAACAGGAAGGAACCGTAGGGACGGCTTTCTTCGGACAGCCCGGCGCGCGAACGGCGGATGGCATCGGACACCAGGCGTACGGCTTCGTCCTGGCCAACGACCCGGCTGTGCAGCTTGTCTTCCATTTTCAGCAGCTTCTCGCGCTCGCCCTGCATCATCTTGCTGACCGGAATGCCGGTGGCGCGCGAGACGACTTCGGCGATCTCTTCGGTGCCAACCTGGGTGCGCAACAGCTTGTTCTTCGCCGTACCGTCCGCGGCGGCGCTGTTGGCCACCGAGTCCGCAGCCTTCAGCTGCGCTTCAAGCTTCGGCAGCTGCCCGTATTGCAGTTCCGCCAGCTTGTCGAAGGCACCCTTGCGCTGCAGTTCCGCCATCTGCCCGCGAATCCTGTCGATCTCTTCCTTGATGTGCGCGGAGCCCTGCACCTGGGCCTTTTCCGCGCGCCAGACCTCGTCGAGGTTGGCGTACTCGCGTTCGAGCTTGTCCATCTCGTCCTTGATCAAAAGCAAGCGGCGCTTTGACGCGTCATCCTTTTCCTTCTTTACGGCTTCGCTCTCGATCTTCAACTGGATCAGGCGACGGTCGAGCTTGTCCATGACCTCCGGCTTGGAGTCGATTTCCATCTTGATGCGTGCCGCCGCCTCGTCGATCAGGTCGATGGCCTTGTCCGGCAGGAAGCGGTCGGTGATATAGCGATGGCTCAATTCGGCGGCCGCAACCAGCGCCGGGTCGGTGATGTCGACGCCGTGGTGCAATTCGTATTTCTCGCGCAGGCCGCGCAGGATGGCGATAGTCGCCTCCACGCTCGGTTCATCGACCTGCACCTTCTGGAAACGACGCTCCAGCGCCGCATCCTTCTCGATGTACTTGCGGTATTCGTTGAGCGTGGTGGCGCCGATGCAGTGCAGCTCGCCGCGCGCCAGCGCCGGCTTCAGCATGTTGCCGGCATCGATCGCGCCTTCGGCCTTGCCGGCGCCGACCATGGTGTGCATCTCGTCGATGAACAAAATGATGCGGCCCTGGTCCTGCGCCACTTCCTTCAGCACCGCCTTCAGGCGTTCCTCGAATTCGCCGCGATACTTGGCGCCGGCCAAGAGGCCCGCCATGTCGAGCACCAGCACGCGCTTGCCCTTCAGCGTTTCCGGCACCTCGTCGTTGACGATGCGCTGCGCCAGGCCTTCGACGATCGCGGTCTTGCCCACGCCCGGTTCGCCGATCAGCACCGGGTTGTTCTTGGTGCGGCGCTGCAGGATCTGGATGGTGCGGCGAATCTCGTCGTCGCGGCCGATGACCGGGTCGAGCTTGCCCAGGCGGGCGCGCTCGGTGAGATCGAGGCAATACTTGTTGAGCGCTTCGCGCTGTCCCTCGGCATCCTGCGAAGCGACGTTCTCGCCGCCGCGCACGGCCTTGACCGCGTCTTCCAGCGCCTTGCGGTTCAAACCCGCTTCCTTCAACAGGCGGCCGCACTCCCCTTTGTCCTGGGTCAAGGCGAGGAGGAACATCTCCGAGGCGATGAACTGGTCGCCGGCCTTCTGCGCTTCCTTGTCGGTGATGTTGAGCAGGTTGGTCAGATCGCGGCCGATGCTGACCTCGCCGCCATGACCTTCGACCTTGGGCAGCCTATCCATGGCCTTGGCAAGCTGGACCTTCAGCCCGGCGATATTGGTCCCGGCACGCGCCAGCAAGGACGCCGTGCTGCCGTCATCCTGGTTGAGCAGGGCCAGCAGCAGGTGCTGCGGCTCGATGAACTGCTGATCGTTGCCGACCGCGAGACTCTGCGCATCGGAAACGGCTTGCTGAAACTTGGTCGTAAATTTGTCGAAGCGCATGGCAGTAGCCCCAGAAATTAATCACTGGCAATAACATGGGGATTGCCCGACGGATTTCAATCCTCCGCCGGCAGGCGGCTGCTTGCGGCGCAGGGCGCGGCCCTTGCCGTACTTCGCCGACTTCACGGCCTGAATCTGCTCGAAGACGCACACGTAGCCGGCA
>CAMBRI010000004.1 GCA_945870205.1 Sulfuritalea hydrogenivorans sk43H
CCGGCATGCAGCACAACGGTATGCCTTGGAACCGCACGCAGCATGGCAACTCGGGTCAGCGGCTTGAGGCAGTCGTCATCGAGGGTCTCGAAGATCGGCAATGCCCGCAGGATGGTCAGCGAAACTCCAGCATTCGGCGAAATCACAACATTCCCCCCGTAAAAACATAAACCATGTTCCGAGAGGCGAGTGTAATCCGGAATTCCAGCCTTTCGCCCATGGCTTGCCTGGACTGCGGCAATACCTGGAATACTTGACACTTGTTCTTGGTGCCGGGGGGGGAAGTCGAATCCCCATGCCTTGCGGCGGCGGTGTTTGAGACCGCTACGTCTACCGATTCCGTCACCCCGGCCCGGGATGTCGCGGCACGGTACCACGTGCGACGCGAGGCGCGAATTATCCGACAAACCGGACCGTCCCACAATATCCATGGCTCGTGCGTCCTCGCGCCAAGGCCATGGGGTGCGTCCTGACTGTTCGCCTTGCGCATGTTTTGCGCGGTCCTCGCAAATGAATCCGGCCAAAACAGTCGGTATCCCGGCTATTACCAAAGTCAGTGATCGCGCAGCGCGAACAACAATTGACATTGCGCCTATAATCGCCCCATGGTGCAGAGCAGCAATTCTGACGCAACTTCAAAGCCACGCCTCGCCGCCATCTCGGTGGCCGCCATGGGCGTGGTCTATGGCGACATCGGCACCAGTCCGCTATACACCATGAAGGAAGTGTTCAACGGTCCGCACGCCGTGGCGGTATCCCCGGACAACCTGCTGGGTATTCTCTCGCTGATCTTCTGGGCGCTGACCATCACGGTTTCGCTGAAGTACGTGATGTTCATCACCCGCGCCGACAACCGCGGCGAAGGCGGAATCATGGCCCTGACCTCGCTTGCCTTGCGCACTCGCGGTGCGGGACCTGGCACGTTGTGGCTGATGTCGATACTGGGAATCTTCGGTGCGGGCTTGTTCTACGGCGACGCCGTGATCACCCCGGCCATGTCGGTGCTTTCGGCCGTCGAAGGACTGGAAGTCGCCACGCCGATGTTCAAGCCCTATGTCGTTCCCATCACCGTGCTAGTACTTTGCGGCCTGTTCATCTTTCAACCGCGCGGTACGGCCAGCATCGGTGCCTTGTTCGGGCCCATCATGCTGTTCTGGTTCGGCACGCTAGGCGTGCTCGGCATCTGGAACATCCTCAGGCACCCCGAAGTACTCGCCGCGGTCAACCCATGGTACGCCGTGCACTTCTTCCTGGAGAACCGCTCGCACGCTTACCTGGCTCTCGGTGCCGTGGTACTGGCCATAACCGGAGGTGAAGCCCTGTATGCCGACATGGGACATTTCGGCCGGCGGCCGATCAAATGGGCCTGGCTAGGCTATGTCTTTCCCTGTCTGTACCTCAACTACCTGGGACAGGGCGCGCTGATCCTCGACAATCCTGCCGCGGTGAAAAATCCCTTTTTCATGCTGGTTCCAGATGAGTTACTTTACCCCATGGTCGCCCTCGCCACCGCCGCCGCCGTAATCGCCTCGCAGGCGGTGATTTCGGGCGCGTTCTCGCTCACCAGCCAGGCCATGCAGCTGGGTTACTGTCCGCGCATCCAGGTCAAATTCACCTCCGAACGTGAGAAAGGGCAGATCTACATTCCCAATATCAACTGGCTGCTGCTACTGGCGGTGGTCATCCTGGTGCTCGGCTTCAAATCGTCCTCGAACCTGGCCTCGGCCTACGGCATCGCGGTCACGCTGACCATGATGATCGACACCCTGCTCGCCTTCGTCGTGGTGCGCTCCCTGTGGAACTGGAACTGGCTACAGGCGGGCCTATTCCTGGCCCTGTTCATCGTGGTCGACTTCGCGTTCTTCTCGGCCAATCTCGTCAAGGTACTGGATGGCGGCTGGTTCCCCCTGGCGCTCGGTCTTGGCATATTCACCCTGTTTGCCACCTGGAAGCGTGGCCGCGCCCTGCTCTATGAAAAACTGCAGCAGGACTCGATGCCGCTCGACGCCTTCCTCACCAGCCTGAAATACGGCGGGCCGCATCGGGTAGCCGGTACCGGCATTTTCATGACCACCCGTCCCGACGGGGTACCGCGCGCGATGTTGCACAACATGCTGCACAACAAGGTACTGCACGAACGCGTCATCCTGCTCAACGTCAACATGCAGGACATACCGCACGTGGACGATGCCGAACGCATGCTGGTCGAACCACTCAGCGAAGGCTTCTACCGGGTCATACTGAATTACGGCTTCAAGGATGACCCCAATATTCCGGTGGCCCTGGAACGTTGCGGCCAACACGACATGGCGCCGGTCGAGATGATGGAAACTTCGTTTTTCCTTGGCCGCGAAACCATTGTTCCCAACCGAGTTCCTGCAATGACTCTGTGGCGCCAAATACTGTTCATGTGGATGTTCCGCAACGCGGATACCGCGACCGATTTTTTCAAGCTGCCGACCAATCGGGTCGTCGAACTTGGCACCCAGGTCGAACTCTGAGCACTTCCCGGATCCGATCGTTTCCACACCACATGCAGGTGCAAATTTTCGACTGATTTCTCCGGGGTCAAGCGCCTCGCTGCTCCAGCCAGAATATGGTGGCGACAAACAGGAATACCGCGAATTCGAGCACGCTGATCCAGACGATCATGCGCACGATGCGCCGTTGCCGCGGCGCCATGCCGGCCAGAACATGCTCATGCCACCAGCGCCAACCGGGCAGCCAAGACCAGCGCCTGCGAGCGCGCAGATGGCGGCGAATGGCATCGACCCAGGGCACCAGGCTGCGGTCGACCTCGGCCACGCGTGGATCCTGCGCATCCGCGATGAACGGGTAGTGCTCGGTAAGGACGAGGCGGCAGCCTTCTCCATCGCCACTCTCGATCGCCAGTGTCGTGGCTCGCTTGAGGCCATCGGCGTAACTCAGCACGATGCTGTGCGTCGCCGGTCTCGCCTCGACGCGGACCGCGCTTTCGATGCGCCGACCGCTCGTCTCGTTGAACGCAGCAAACTGCATGCCGCCTGGCATACGCTGCCAGGTTTCGATGTCGAGATGAGGATTGAGGCGAAACAAGCGCTCAATGTCCGAGATGAACTCGAACAAGGCCTCGGCGGCGATCGGAATATGGGTTTCGGCGCGGACACTATCCTCCTGCAAGGCATCCGTACCGGACGCGACTGCAGATTGCTCACTCAAGGATGCGGGGCGATCAGCAACGGGCATTTGAGGCCGCGCACCAGTTTTTCGATTTCCATGCGCGAGCGCAGGCCCTCCTCGCCCTTTTTTCGCGGCGAGCCGATGATGACGAGATCGGCGCCCACCTCGCTGGCGACCGCAAGCACCGTCTCGGCCGGATTGCCCAGCCGCATCACCGACTCGTAGGCCAGTCCGCGCTCCTTGCAACGCGACGCGACAGCGGCCAGTTCGCGTTTGGCGTCGTTCTCCAGCATGTTTTCGAGGTAGTGACCAAAAGCGTCGCGTGTTGACGCATTGTTGAGCCAGTCGTCCCCCTGCATCCCGGCCCAGAACTCGGGAACCACAAGGCAATGGACTACGGTGGTGATGCCCGTCACCGCGAATTCATGGGCGAGCACTTCCGCAGCGCGAGCGCCATCGGTCCCGTGATGGCAGAGCAGCAGTTTCAATGGCGTTTTCATATCCTGGAAATAAAACGTCCCGCCCCTGGCGGGGGACGGGACCGGTGCTACGGGAGCATTAGACTTACTTGCCGACCACCAGAACTATGCCGATGGCTATCAGCAGCGCGAAAATCAGCGACCCGAGGTCTTCCCTGCGATCACTGACGAAGATCGACAGACTGGTGCCGCGCTCGAACTTTTGTTCCGACATGATGAATCTCCTCAGATGAATTCTTTGATGAACAGCAGCACGACGATCAGCGAGCCAAGGGCCTTGGCCGTGCCCACCACGCCGCCGATGATCAGCGGCGTGCCGCCGGCCTGCTTCAGCGCGGCCATGGTGATCTGCATGCCGAGGCCGATCAGGCCGATGGAGAACAACCAGGCCAGCCAGTCGCGGAAGGCCCCGATCGTCTTCGAGTTGTGGTACGCCGCCTTGCTCGCCTTGTCGATTGCACCGGCGGCGACGGCATCGAGACCCTTCATCTTGCCGACCGCTGCAAGCAGCGTTTCCTGTTCGCGGGCGGACACCTTCTTGTTGGCGATCAACTCGGCCAACCCCTTGTAGGCGTCCTCCGGCGTGGCGTGGCGCGCGCCGATGTTGATGGCCTTCTCGGTGAAGTGATCCTGCAAAGCCTTGGCGCCGGCAGGCTCCTTCAGGCGGGCCAGTTCTCCCTCGATGGCCCTGATCTCCTTGCCCTTGAGCAGTTTGTCTTCCTTGATCTGCTCGGCGCTGAAATACTTGCCCTGGTAGTGGCCGGCCGGCGTGAAGGTGCCCAGAGTGGAGAGTGCGAACATCAGGATGAAGCCGAGCACGAAAACGGGGAACTTGGCAAACAGCACCTTGCCCAGGTCCACCTTCTCGGCGCCGACCTCGTGCTTGACGTACCAGGTAGCGAGCCAAAGCACGACGATGGGCAGGAACAGTACGCGGGTGATGTTAAATATCTCGGCGACCTTGAGCGTCTCGATTCCGTTCGGGTCAAATGCCAGCGCGGCGCCAGCGACCTGCGCCGAGTTCAGAATGCCGGTACCGGCCCAGGCGCCGAATTGCACCGGGCCCATGTTGAGCAGGTGGCCGATGGTCGGAAAGAGGAACATGCAACCCACGCCCCAGACCAGGATGGTGCCGATGGTGTAGGCGATTTCCGCTGCCTTGGCATTGACCACCGGTGCCGCCGCCACGGCAGCCGAGACGCCGCAGACGCCCACGCCGGCGGAAAGCACCGCCGTCATCGAGTTTCCGGTGTTCATGCGCCGTCCCATGTACAACACGACACCAATCGAGCCGAGCACGAAGACGCCGATCATTCCCACCGATATCAAGCCCAACTGCGCCAGTTCGGTCGCGCTGTAGAGTGCGCCGAGCAGAATGACGCCGGTCTTGAGAAAGAAGCGCGCCGTGCGCACTCCGTTGGCCGCCCATACCGGGATCTTGAATACATTGACGATGACGATGCCGATGACGATGCCCAGCACCACGTAGTTCAGGTTGAAAATGCTGGCAAAGTTCCAGCCCAGTGTCGGCTGGGCGTCGCGGCCCCAGTTGGCGAACATCGGGTCCAGTCCCCAGCGCACGAGGAATGCGATCAACAGCATGTAGGCCATGCCGGGGAAGATCGACAGGTAATAGTCGAGATTGCCCTCCCTGGGCGTCCACACCACGATCAGCAAGCCGAGCAAGGCGGCGATGCCGCCGAAGATGTAGCACATCGTGGTCTGGAAGGCCTTGGCCTCGTCGAACCTGGTGCCCGGCATTTTCATGTTCGGCGCAGGCTTGCTTTCCGCCACCGCAATTTCGCTCGCAACGCGGAACTCGGCATCGAACTTCTCCTTGACCTTCATGTGGTCGGAGTAGGCGCTGCGTTGCAGGGATTTCTGCACGGCATCGATGTTGCCGCTGGCATTGAGCCAGCCCCACAGCAGCATCACCAGACCAATGATGAAAAGCGCGGGCGATTTTTTTGTATAGACCATTGTCGTTCTTCCCTGTTGCCATGTGCGAACAAGCGACCCCGCCAGGGGATGCTCGTCCGCGGCTCTGCGCCGCGGACTTTAGGGATGCCCGGCGCGCTCGACGCCGCCGGTATCTACAGGAGAAATAGCCCGGAAACTATTCCGTCGGCAGTTTGCGCGCCTTCCAGTCGGGGAAGCCGTTGCGATACCAGTGCACGTGCTTGTAGCCGTTCTTGGCCAGCACCACGGCAGCCTTGTAAGACTTCCAGCAGGTACCGGAATTGCAGAAGAGGACCACGTCCTTGTTCTTGTCGGCGAGCTTGCTCGTGTCGAATTTGTCCTGAGCGGCATCGAAGCCGGCATCCTTGGCGCTCTTCTCCGGATCGTAGGGGACCGAAATCGCACCCTTGATGGTGCCGTCAGCGTATTCGCTGGCCTTGCGCGTGTCGACGATCAAGGCACCCTTGGCCTGCAAGTCCTGAACCGCTTTAGCCTCGACCAGCTTGACGCCGGCAGGCGCGACGGTCGGCGTTTCCTGAGCCATTGCCCCGCCTGCCGACAGGAAACAGATACCGGCAACGGAGAGCAACAGGGATTTGATTGTTTTCATTCGAACCTCCTTAATGTCGTTGTCGAAAACTTTGGCAGCCCGATCGATCAGGGCTCAAAGTCATGACCGGAATTTCACCCGGACGCCCACTATAAAATGTTTTCTCCTTCTCTTCACATTCATAGCTTCTATCGGCGCATTGGGTGCAGTGCAGCATTCACGGCCGCCAAACTCTTGAATGCCTTCTTCATACCTTCTTCCGGCGATTCGCCGAAACCCCTCGGCGGATGCGATCACCGCGCCGGGACAGGGTTGGCCAGGCAATGGCCCCGGTGGTCACGACGAATTCGGACACTGTCAGCCACAGCGACTGGCTTAGCTGCAAATATAAGTTCCAGCCCTTCGACTACGTATATTCCGCAGTTTGTCGCGCAATCTACGGATAAACAAGACGCCATTCGTTTGAGATCATATATTCTGGCCTGACGCGCACATCCGGCTGATTCATGACTTCACGAAAGTGACAACCAAGGCTGCGGGAGGTAAACCCATGCTGGACCGATACTCGATTCGAACTCGCCTGATTTTCGCCAGCGCACTGGCGCTGGTCTTCTTCGTGCTGCTGGCCGCGATGAGCATCTATGGACAGCAACGGGCGAACCTTGCCTTCAGCGAGGCACGGGCGACGGGCGTACAACCGCTGCTGGCCGTCGAGGAAATCGACGGTGCCTTGCAGGGGATACGATTCAGGCTCGCCGGCGTGCCACTCGACGTCATCTCGCCGGCCGGCGCCCGGCAGCAGCTCAAGGAAGCGCGGGAACGCCTGCCGCTGGCCTGGAAGGAGTTTCTCGCCGGCTACCGCGCGGCCACGGTAACCGACGGCGAACGCCAACTCGTCGACGCCATCGGCAAGGAACTGGATGGTCTGAAACCGCTGTTCGATGAAATCGATGCTGCCTACGAAAAGGACAACAAGGAGGCGGTAGCGATCATCTTGCGCGAGAAATGGCCGCGTGTGCACAAGAGCCTGATCAAGCCCCTGTCGGAGCTGATCCCAGCCCGGGTGGCGGCGATGAACCGTAACTTCGACACCAGTCAGGCCGAGGGCAACCGCCTCAGCGCAATCGTGGCCGGCGCCAACGTTGTGGGGGCCATTGCACTGGCGCTGGTCATGCTGCCACTGGTGCGGTCCCTGACGCGCTCCATAGGCGAGATGCGCGGGGCCCTGGAACAGGTCGCCAGGGGCGAGCTCAGGGTCGAACTGAACACGCGCCGCGGCGATGAACTGGGCGACATGGCACGTTCGCTTGACGCGACACTCAACAGTCAGCGCGAGATCATCAGCGGCGTACAGCGTGCCGCCGACACCATGGCATCCGCGTCCGAGCGGCTCAAGAGCGAGCTCGACGAGGTCATGGAGCGCGGCAAAACCCGCGGCGAATACATGGCGCGCGCCGCCGAAGGCATCGAACAGACGACAGTCCTGGCGAAGGAAGTAGCAACGAGTTCGAGCCAGGTGGCCCAAGCGTCGGCCGAGTCACGCGGCATCGCCGACCAGGGCAATGCCGGCATGGACGCTTCCATAGCGGCGATCCACCGTGTCGAAGTGTCGGTCCAGGATTCGGCCGAAATCATGGCGGATCTCGCCAAGGCGACCGAGCGTATCCAGACCATCACCCAGACCATCCGCGAGATTGCGGACCAGACCAATCTGCTGGCACTCAATGCAGCGATCGAGGCAGCACGCGCCGGTGAGCAGGGGCGCGGCTTCGCCGTCGTCGCCGACGAGGTGCGAAAGCTTGCCGAGCGCACCTCGGCGTCCACCAGCGACATCGCGGCAACGGTCGACGCGATTCGCGAGAAGACGGCGACAGCGGTTCACGCGATGCACACGGTACACCAGGAAGTGGCAGAAAGCGCCCGCCATGGCGACGAGACGCGCAAGACGCTGGCGGCGATCGCCGCCTCGGCCGAGCGCGTTTCGGAATTGGCACGCGGCATTGCCACCTCTACGCAATCCCAGTTCGCCTCCAGCGAGCGCGTGGTCGGCGAGATGTCGCAGGTCGCCATGATGAGCGCCGACAACAGCGCCAGCATCGAGCGGGTCGGCGCAGTGACTGACGAAGTAGGCCAGCTCGCGCACCAGTTGCAGGGGTTGATCGGCCGCTTCAGGGTATAGGGCGCCCAACCCCGGCAAGGCCACCTGCTGCGGCGACTCAGGCACGCACCACAGTAACGGTGCAAGAGGCTCCCGCCGCCACGCGCGAGGATACGCTGCCGAGAAAGCGTCTCAGCCCCAGACGGCCGCGCGCGCCCATGATGATATGGTCGGCATGGCTGGCGCGCGCGTACTCGATCAGTCGATCTGCGGTATCGCCGCCTTCCAGCACGTGAAAGCGCAGGTGTTCCTGGGGCAAGCCCAGCGGCTGCGCCCAATGATGCAGTTCCACCAAGCGCTGGATATGCAGCGAACGCATGATCTCGGCGCCGTCTTCCTGCTCGGTAAGCGCAGACGTCTCCAGCACGCAGACACAACTCACGCGCCAATGCGCTTCGCCGGCGATGATTCGCCGCAGGGCATCGCGCAGCGCCTGGAACAGGGCTGCGCTCGGATACGTCGTATCCACGGCGACCACCACATGCGGGGCCAGCGCCAGCTGTGCCGCCTGCGGGCGCAGCGCCCGCGGCGGTGCCATCAGAAGTGCCAGCCAGCGTTTCGCCACGGCCAGAGGGCCGCAGCGCGTCAGGCGGCGACCGCGTTCGGTCAGCGCGACCTGGGCGGGATGCTCCAGATCGTGCCGCACCTGCGCCGCCGTGGCGTAGCGCGCTTCCGCCTGAATCTCGAGGCAGTGCAGGATGATCTCCTGCAGCCATTCCGGCAGATCGGGACGAATGCAACGTGGCGGCAGCGGATCGACGTAAAGACGCCGGCGCAAGCCGGCCAGACTCGCTGGTTCGCCGAAGGGAAGCCGGCCGGTCGCCAACAGATAGAGAACCGCCCCGATCGCAAACACGTCGCTGCGCGGATCGCCGCGCACACCGCAAAGCTGCTCCGGCGAAATGTAGGCGGGCGTACCCAGTGGCCGGTCGGATTCCTCGTCAACAAGATCAGGCAGTTGGCTGTGAAAGGCGAGCCCGAAATCAATCAGGGTCGCCTGACCTCCTATCCGCACTATCACGTGCGATGGCTTGATGTCGTGGTGCACCACCTCCTGACGATGCAGATCATGAACCGCGGAAGCCAATGCGGCGCCGAGGCGGACGACTTCGTCGACAGGCAACGGGGAACGCTGAGCGAATTCCGCCAAAGACGTACCGGTCACCTCTTCGAGAATCAGATAGGGGCCGAATTCACCCTCGCCCGTGGCAATAAGACGCGGCCACTGCGGCCCGGCAATTCGTCCGAGGATCATCTGTTCGACATCGAAGCCGGCATAGCAGGCCGGGTGGCTGCCGAAACCCAGCCGGGGCATTTTCAGCAGGCAGGGCTCTGCGCCGGCCGCTGGCACGAGACGATAGATCACGGCCATGCCGCCCTCGCACAGCATCTCCTGCACATGATGGCCGGCGATCTCGGTGCCTGGCCCAGGATGTACGGCGCCGTCCATTCATTCCCCCCGTTGCAGCCGCCGCGCCAACCGCTCCGGCAAACCGGCGGCGATTATCTTGCGCGCCGCGCTGCTGTGATCATAGGGCACGCGAAAGAAGGTCAGCAATCGCTCTTCATCGTCGAATAGCGCATAGGCCGCCGCGTTGTTGCCATCGCGCGGCTGACCGACCGAACCGACAATCGCCAGCCAGCGCCGGCGACCGACCAGCGGGATCGGCACGCCAGCCACTGGCTGGAATGCGCGCACGCTGCTGCCGGCAGAGAAGAACAGCGACTGGTGGTGTACATGTCCGCCAAAGCTCACGGCGGCCCCGCTTGCGTCCATGCAGCGTCCGGCCTGGGCGCTGCTGGTGATGTACTCCCATTCATCGGGCGCATCGGCACTGGCATGAACGAAGAAGAGATCGTCGAGTTCAGCGGTGAGGGGCAGGGACGCGAGAAAGCTCCTCGCAGCGGGATCCAACTGCGCACGCGTCCAGTAGATCGCTTCGCGCGCGACGGGATTCATGACCTCGCACAAACCACCCAGGGCCGCCTCGTCATGGTTGCCCTTGACCACCACGGCCCCCCTGCCGGCATGGTCCGCCATTAGATCCAGGCAGGCAACCGGGTCTGCGCCGTAACCGACCAGATCGCCGAGAAAAACATGCAGGGTTGCACCCTCCCGTTCGGCATGCGCCATGCATGCCTGCAATGCCTCCAGGTTGCCGTGGATGTCGGCGAGAACCGCAATCTTCATGTCGGGAGAACCTCACGTCTGCCGCGGCAGGAACTTCAAATCCCAACTCGCTTCAAATCAGGTGCATTGATTTCAGCATTACGGATGGTGATTTGCAATGCCGGGCAAAGCACGAAACAATGCGCTATGCTATTCAAGAATTATAGATTTAAACAGTAATCACGCGACTAGAGGAGACATCCGCCCCATGAATACAACCCGCAGAACCGTTCTCAAAAGTGCCACGGCCAGTGGCGTTCTGGCCGGCCTGATCGCCGCCGGCGCCTTGCGCCCGACGCAAGTACTGGCCGCCGACTGGAACAAGGCGGCCTTCGAAGCTCACGACACGGCGGGTGCCCTCAAGGGGATCGGTGCCGGGACGCCGGCCGAGAGCAAGGATCTGATCCTCAAGGTGCCGGACATCGCCGAGAACGGCGCCGTGGTTCCGGTCGATGTGGTCAGCAATATTCCCAACACCAGTTCGATTTCGATTCTGGTCGACAAGAATCCGTCGCCGCTGTGCGCCCACTTCGACTTCGCCAACGGCGCGCTGGCGGATGTTTCGGCGCGCCTCAAAATGGGCCAGACGTCCCTGGTCAAGGCAGTAGCCAAGGCCGACGGCAAATTCTATACGGCGCAAAAAGAAGTCAAGGTCACGGTCGGCGGCTGCGGCGGCTGATCAAGCCCGACGCGACAAAACGAAATTTCAGTGAAGGCTGACGTCCGCTCTCGCGGCGCCAGGCACAGCGACAGCATTTAGAAAGGAATACACCATGGCAGATCCGATGAAGATTCGAGCGCAATTGAAGGGCGATGTCACAGAAGTTCGCATTCTGATGGGCCACGCAATGGAAACAGGGCAGCGCAAGGACGCCGCCGGCAAGACCATCCCTCCGCATTTCATTCAGTCCATGACGGTCGACGTCGGCGGCAAGAAAGTCATCGATGGCCAGATCGGCACTTCGGTGTCACGCAACCCGGTATTCGGCTTCAAGATGAAAGGGGCCAAAGTCGGCGACAAGGTTGTTGTCAGCTGGATCGACAATAAGGGCGACAAAAGGACTGACGAAGTCGCAGTTGCCTGACCGCATTGTCCGCAAATAAAAATCCGGAGCGGGACACACCCGCCCGATTCCCTGACAGGAGGAGAACATGAAGCAAAGCCTGATTGGCGCACTCTGCGTAATCGTGGGCGTGGGTAGCGCATTCGCCCAGACCCCCGCCAAGAAGCCAGCAACCAAGGCCGCGGTCAAGGCGACTCCTGCGCCGGCGGCCGAGGTGAAGGACGCTGCCACGCTGGAGTTCGAAAAGTTCCGCGCCGAGATGGAAGACAGCAATCCGGCGGAACTGTTTGAAGCGAAGGGCGAGGAACAGTGGAAGGCCAAACGCGGTCCGAAGAACGTGTCGCTGGCTGAGACCTGCGATCTGGGACAGGGGATCGGCAAGATCGAGGGCGCCTACGTAAAGATGCCGCGCTACTTTAGCGACGCCGACGCGGTGATGGATGCCGAACGCCGCATCGTCTGGTGCATGGTCGAAAAGCAGGGCTACAAGTTTGACGACATCGCCAAGCAGCCATTTGCCAACGAGACATTCACGCCGGACATCACCAATCTCGTCACCTACGTCGCCGGCCAGTCGCGCAAGATGAAAATCGACGTACCGCTCAAGGATCCGAAAGTGCGCGAGGCGTATGAAATGGGCAAGGCGATAGCGGCCTACCGCGCCGGACCCTACGACTTCTCCTGCAATACCTGCCACGGGGTCGATGGCAAGCGCATCCGCATGCAGAACCTGCCCAACCTCAGTACGCCCCAGGGTGCTATGAGCGGCGTCCAGGGTTGGCCGGGCTATCGCATGACGGGCGGCGTGATGCTCACCCACCAGTGGCGCATGGGCGACTGCTTCCGCCAGCAGCGTTTCCCCCAGCCGAAATACGCCTCCGATGCGGTGGCCTATTTGCTGACCTACATGATTGGTAACGCCAACGGCCAGGTCTACAAAGGCCCGGGCATCAAGCGCTGAAAGGGAGACAGACATGACCACGAAGATATTCAAGGCCGCTGCCATGGGCTCGCTGATGCTGATGGCTGCGCTGCCCGCTGCGGCCGATACGACACATCGCGCCAAGGCCATCGCCGTCATCAAGAAGGATTTCCAGCCGCGTGGCCAGGCCGGCCTTGACCGGTTGGCGGAAGACGGCCTGCAGGCCATCTGCAACCGCACCGGCAATAATCCGCCCGCCGCCATTGCCAACCAGATGCAAGCCGACCAGCTTGCGGGAGTGAAGTTTCCCGCGGACGGCAAACTGCTCGGCGACTGGAAGGAGGGCGAGAAAATTGCCCAGAGCGGACGGGGCTTCACCTGGACCGACAACCCCGGCTTGCCGGTCGGCGGCAACTGCTACAACTGCCACCAGATCGCGCCCAAGGAGACCTCCTTCGGCACCGTCGGGCCCAGCCTCTACCAGTTCGGCAAGCTGCGCGGCAACAACCCCGACATCCAGAAATACGCTTACAGCAAGATATGGAATGCCAAGGGCTTCAACCTGTGCTCGGAGATGCCGCGCTTTGGCCACGTCGGCGCCTTGAACGAACAGCAGGTCAGGCATCTCGTCGCACTGCTGCTCGACCCCGAATCGCCGGTCAACAAGTAAGCCGTCCTTCGACAAAAGGGCCTGGCCAGCGCCAGGCCTTTTTTTATCTCCAGGGAGACCCCCCATGTCCTCGATGAACCGCAGGGAATTCCTGCAAATGCTCGCCGCCGCTTCGGTGGCCGGCGCCGCCCTCGACGCGCGCCCGCTGCTCGCGGCCGGAAAGGCCGACGCGCTGTACGACGTGGCGAAATTCGGGAACGTGCATTTCATGCACTTCACCGACTGCCACGCCCAACTGCTGCCGATCTGGTTTCGCGAGCCGAGCGTCAATCTCGGTATCGGTGGCGCGCTGGGCAAGGCGCCGCATCTGATCGGTGAGCACCTGCTGAAGGCCTTCGACATCAAGCCGGGCACGCCGGAAGCGCACGCCTTCACTTACCTCGATTTCGCCCAGGCGGCCAAGACCTACGGCAAGGTTGGCGGCTTTGCCCATCTGGCGACGCTGGTCAAGCGCACGCGCGCCGGGCGCCCGGGAGCGCTGCTGCTGGACGGCGGCGATACCTGGCAGGGCTCGGCCACCGCCTTATGGAGCCAGGGTCAGGACATGGTCGATGCCTGCAAGCTGCTCGGTGTAGACATCATGGCCGGGCACTGGGAATTCACGCTGGGCGACAAGCGGGTGCTGGAAATCGTTGAAAAGGACTTCAAGGGCAAGATCGATTTCGTCGCCCAGAACATCAAAACCAGCGATTTCGGCGACAAGGTATTCGAGCCTTACAGTCTGCGCGAAATGAACGGCGTCAAGCTCGCCGTGATCGGCCAGGCCTTCCCCTACACGCCGATCGCCAACCCGCGCTGGATGGTCCCGGAATGGACCTTCGGTATCCAGGATGAGAACATGCAGAAGACGGTCGACGAGGCGCGCGCCAAGGGCGCGCAAGTCGTCGTCCTGCTCTCCCACAATGGGATGGACGTCGACCTCAAGGTGGCCACGCGGGTGACCGGCATCGACGCCATCATGGGCGGCCATACGCACGACGGCGTGCCGCGACCGGTTATCGTCAGGAACGCCGGCGGTCAGACGCTGGTCACCAATGCCGGCTCGAACGGCAAGTTTCTCGGCGTGCTCGACTTCGACGTGCGCGGCGGCAAGGTTCAGGATTTCCGCTATAAGCTGCTGCCGGTGTTTTCCAATCTGCTGCCGGCCGATGCCGAGATGGCCGCGTATATCGACAAGGTACGCGCTCCGCACAAGGCGAGGCTGGAAGAAAAACTCGCCGTGTCCGAAGGCCTGCTCTATCGGCGCGGCAATTTCAACGGCAGTTGGGACCAGTTGATACTCGACGCCATCATGGAAGTGCAAGGTGCCGACATCGGCTTCTCGCCGGGCTTTCGCTGGGGCACCACGATCCTGCCCGGCCAGGCGATCACCTTCGAGCACCTGATGGACCAGACAGCGATCACCTACCCGCACGCGACGCTGACCGAGATGAGCGGCGAACAGATCAAGACCATCCTCGAGGATGTCGGCGACAACCTGTTCAATCCCGACCCCTACTACCAGCAGGGCGGCGACATGGTGCGCGTCGGCGGCCTGCAATATACCTGCACACCGGATGCAAAGATGGGCAGCCGCATCACCGAGATGCGCCTCAAGGGCAAGGCCCTCGATGCCGACAAGAAATACAAGGTGGCTGGCTGGGCGCCAGTGGCCGAAGGCGCCAAGGGCGAGCCGGTGTGGGATGTCGTGGCGCGCTACCTGCGCGACAAGAAAACCATCGCGCCGCGCAAGCTCAACCAGCCCAAACTGATGGGCATGAAAGGCAATGCCGGAATCGCCGGCTGATGCGCGTGACGAGATCGCGGCCCAACAAGAGGCACGAGCGACACGCGTCGCTTGCGCCATCTGTTGCGGGACACCCGTTCAGGGCTTGATGTAGGCGAAACCGCCGCGCGCCTGCAGCTTGGCGATTTCGGCGACCCCCGAGGGCACGAATACCGACTCCGGAATGAACTGTTTGCGATCCAGCTTGCGGTTCCTCAGGGTTATTTCGCAGACGTCGAAGGTGACACCCTGCTGCGCCAGCGTCTCCACCACGACGTTGTACGGATTGCCGTTCTTGTCCTTGGCGCCTTCCATCAGAAAGTCCACACCCTGCGCATGCGTGACCACGGTAATCTGCGCCTGCGGATTGACTTCAAGATGGTTGCCGATGTTGCGCAAGGTCGCCGTTGCATTCGCCGTATCGTTGACGTGATAGACGACCCGATCGGGATGGCTGTTGGCGGCCAGGTTCGTCGCGCATCCGCCCAGGATCAGGGAAGATGTCGCCAATACCGCCGTCACGACGTTTGCAATTCGGTTCATGTTTTCTCCTCCGCAGGGTCTATTGTTGGGACGCGACTGGTCCGCCCCCTCGAAAACTTACTCTCCTTCACTGCGGCTCACAACCCCTTCATGTCTAATGGTATTTGTACCTCACCCGATCCTGACGGCAGGAGCGGAATCTCCGTCGCGTGCGATACGGTAACATTTGCTTGCAAGGACATCGAACGACGCCTTGGCCGGGTCGGCTAGAATCCGCGAATGAAAAAACCTGCCCTCTTCATTCTCCTGGCGAGCGTTCTGGTTCTGGGCCTCGGCGGTTACGCGGCCTGGCGCACTTACGGTGCAAATGGCGACGCGCCAAAATACAAGCTGGCCAAGGCCGAAAGCGGCCCGCTTACGGCCGCCGTATCCGCCACCGGCACCCTGAACCCCGTGGTCTCGGTGCAGGTCGGATCGCAGGTCTCGGGGCAGATCAAGGAGATCCTGGTGGACTTCAATTCACCTGTAAAGGAAAACCAGCTGATCGCCCGCATCGATCCGGAGACCTTCCAGTACCGCCTGCGCCAGGCCGAGGCCGACGTCGATGCGGCGCGTGCAGCGCTCGGCGTGCAACAGGCCGAGGTCTTGCGCGCCCGGGCCAACCTGGCCGAATTCGAGCGCGACTTCGAGCGCAAGAAACTGCTGGTCGAAAAGAATTTCATTTCCGCGGCCGAGCGCGAGAAGGCGCAAAGCGTTTTTGACGCGGGCCGCGCCTCGCTGCAGGTGGCGCAATCACAAGCAAAGAACAGCGAGGCACAGGTGCGCCAGCGCGAAGCCCAACTGGCGCAGGCCCGCATCGATCTGGAACGTACCGCAATCAAGGCGCCGGTCGATGGCATCGTCGTCAAGCGCAGCATCGAGCCGGGGCAGACCGTGGCCGCCAGCCTGCAATCGCCCGAACTGTTCGTCATCGCCAAGAATCTGAACGACATGCAGGTCGAAACGTCGATCGACGAGGCAGATGTCGGACGCATCCGCGTCGGACAGAAGTCCAGCTTCACGGTCGACGCCTTTCCCGGCCGCAGCTTTGAGGGCGAGGTCAAGCAGGTACGCAAGGCGGCGACCGTGGTCTCCAACGTCGTCACCTACACCGTGGTGATTTCCGCCGCCAACCCTGAACTTACCCTGCTGCCGGGCATGACGGCGAACGTGCGCATCATCACGGCACAAAAGGAAAAAACACTCAAGCTGCCGAACGCGGCGCTGCGCTTCCGCCCCCCGGGCGCAGGCGACGAAAAAAAGGCCGCGACACCCGCATCACCTCCGCCGGCACCTGCGGCAGTCGCTTCGGGCGGCGGTCCAGGTGGTGGTGGCGGTTTTGCCCAGCAACGCGAGCGACTGGTCGCCGAACTCAAGCTCGATGCTGCTCAGCAAACCAAAGTAGACGCAATCTTCGAGGGCATGCGCGACAAGTTCAGGTCCGCGCGCGACCTACCTGATGCGGAAAAGCCAAAAGCGCAGGAGCGCAATCGCGCCGAGATCCGCGAGAAGGTTGCTGCGATCCTGGCGCCCGAACAGAAGCTGCGCTATCAGGAAATGGCCAGTGAGGCGCAGGCCGCCCGCGCCGGTGGTGGCGGTGGCAGCGGCCGGGTCTGGATCATGGGCGAGGATGGCAGCCCGAAGGCAATCAGCGTTCGCCTCGGTTTGACGGATGGCAGCATGACCGAGCTTGTCTCCGGTGACATCAAGGAAGGTACTGAAGTGATCGTCGGTCAGCAGACCGCGAATACGCCGAAGCCCGCCGGCGCCCCCGGTCCACGCCTGTTCTGAGTCTCCCCACCATGGCGGAAGCGCTGATTCGGGTCGAGGAACTCGCCAAGGAGTACCGCATGGGCAGCAATGTGGTGCCGGCCCTGTGCGGCGTCAGCCTGGATATCGCGGCGGGCGAATTTGTCGCCGTCATGGGGCCGTCCGGTTCAGGTAAATCCACGTTCATGAATCTGCTGGGTTGCCTGGATCACCCCAGTGGCGGCCGCTACTGGCTGGACGGGCAGGAAGTTTCGCAACTCTCGGGCGACGAACTGGCCCGCGTACGCAACCGCAAGCTGGGCTTTGTCTTTCAGCATTTCAACCTGCTGGCCCGCACCTCGGCCCTGGACAATGTGTCCCTGCCGCTTCTTTACAGCGAAATGCCGCCAACGGAGCGCAAGCGGCATGCGGAGCAACGCCTTGCCCAGGTGGGCCTCGCCCAGCGCATGGACCATCACCCGGCACAACTCTCGGGTGGCCAGCAGCAGCGCGTGGCCATTGCCCGCGCACTGGTAAACGATCCTCAATTGGTGCTGGCCGACGAACCCACCGGGGCGCTCGACTCGCATACCAGCGTCGAAATAATGGCCCTGCTGCAACAGCTCAACCGTGAAGGCATCACCATCGTCCTGGTGACTCACGAGCACGACGTCGCACATTTTGCCGGGCGCATCATTACTTTCCGCGACGGCAAGATCATCGAAGACAAAACCAACGTCGCCAACGACGCGGCAGCGCAGTTGCAATGAACTTTACCGCGACTCTGCACATCGCCCTGCTCGCCCTGCGCGTGAACAAAATGCGCTCGGCACTGACCATGCTCGGCATCATCATCGGCGTCGCCGCGGTAATCATCATGATCGCCGTCGGCGGCGGCGCACAGGCTCGGGTCGAAGACCAGATCCGCAGCCTTGGCTCCAACATCATCATGGTGCTGTCGGGTTCGATGACATCGGGCGGTGCGCGCGGCGGCATCGGCTCGCAGCCAACCATTTTCGAGGACGACGCCTATGCCATGGGCCGCGAGATCGAGGAAATCCAGGCCGCCGCCCCAACGCTGCGCGGCAATGGGCAAGTGGTTTCCGGGAACACCAACTGGTCCACCATTTTCTACGGCATCACGCCCGACTATCTCGAAGTGCGCGAATGGGCCATCGTCGAAGGCCGCGGCTTCGAACCGGCAGAGATGTCGGGCGCCGGCAAAGTGGTACTGATCGGACAGACCGTGGCGAAGAACATCTTCGGTGATGCCAGTCCGCTGGACCAGGTGGTCCGCGTACGCAAGGTGCCGCTGACCGTGATCGGAGTCCTTGATCGCAAAGGCCAGAGCATGACCGGGCAGGATCAGGACGACCTGATCTTGATACCCATCAGTACCGCCAGAAAGCGCATCCTCGGCGCGGCACAGGCCAAGTCCCGCAGCGTCTCCTCGATCATGGTCAAGGTGCGGCAAGGTGCCGACATGAACGATGCCGACCAGCGCATGCGCGAATTGCTGCGCCAGCGCCATCGGCTGCAGCAAGGGCAGGACGACGACTTCTTCGTGCGCAACCTGTCCGAGATCCTTCAAGCGCAGGAAGCATCATCGAAGGTCATGACCCTGCTGCTTGCCGCGGTAGCCTCGGTATCGCTCTTGGTCGGCGGCATCGGCATCATGAACATCATGCTGGTTTCGGTCACCGAGCGTACCCGCGAAATCGGGCTGCGCATGGCGGTTGGCGCGCGCGCGCGGGACATCCTGACCCAGTTTCTGGTCGAGGCCGTTACGCTTTCCCTGATCGGCGGCGCCATCGGCATCCTGCTCGGCATCAGTGGCGCCACGGCAATTGCCGAACTCGCCGGCTGGCGCACCGAACTCTCCGGCAGCTCGATCGTCCTCGCCGCCGGCTTTGCCGGTGCGGTCGGCATATTTTTCGGCTACTACCCGGCCAAGAAAGCTTCGCGCCTGTTACCCATCGAAGCCTTGCGCTACGAATAACCGGCATACGGATTCCGCAATCAGCAAACCGTCGTGCGCTGCACAATGCCGTGAGAGTATTTCCGAACCTTGATCTCCGGTCCTCCAGCAGAGTGAACCGACAAAAACAAAGGCCCGCAATAGCTGCTTTCTTGCTATCGTGACGCCGGTGAACTCCCTTGCCTCCAATCAGACGCGCCAAGCGCTGAGCTACCTCGCCTTCGCCATCGTCGCCATCGCGAGTCTGATCTTCTGGGGCATCGAACTCAGGATTTCAATGGCAGGCTACGACGCGCGTGAAGAAGATGCACTCGTCCTGTACCAGCAGCGTCAGCTCGAACTCAAATCCGAAGCGATTCGCGACCTGATGCACGAGGTGTATCAGACCGGCCGCACGATATCCTTGCTGCCCGCGACTCGCGGTGCGCAGGGCAGAAACCGGGGCTCTGTCAGCGAAGACGTGGTCAGGCAGAAGCGCCTCTCCGTTGACACGCACCGCATGCTGCAACAGGTGTTTGCCAACCTGCGCGCCTACGTCCGTGTGTCGGAAATCTATTTCATCTTGGATGGCTTCGATCCGGGCAGGGGTGAAGTGCCTTTCTTCATGTACGACGGATCGTCAAGTGACCAGTCTGCCGGTTCATCGGCCTCAGACCCGGCCAGCGACCTGCCTGAAGAACTAGAAAGCTTCGAGTATGCGGAAATCGTGCGTCAACTGGCCTGGTTCCGTGCCAATGCCCCGACCTTCCGCTATGAAAAAGAGCTGAACAACATTCCCGCCCTGATCTCGCCGCAACTGCTGACTTGCGACAACACGCAGTACGTCTCTAAGCGGAACGGTAATCCGCGCGACGCCGACGGCTTCGTCTATTCGATCCCGGCCTACGACGACCTGACCGGCAAGTTCAAGGGGCAGGTCTCGATCATCATTCGCGCCAATGTTTTCGAGGCCAAGCTGATCGACATTCCCTTTTTACCCGTAACGATGGCCGACAAAGCCAGGATGGCGGCCGAAGGCTGGGACATGCCGCCGCCTTCGCCCTACGTGCTGGTCGAACGCGATCAAAAAATCGAAATTGCGGACCGACGCAACACGCTGCTCAGCAAAGGACTTGACGCGGCACTGGCGGACCGCACGCAGGTCGGGCGCTGGGCATCGCTGCGACTCGAACTGCCGGGCTCGGGACAATGGCAATTACATCACTACATGACCGTAGCGGAGATTGACGAACTGGTGGGCGGCATACGCAGCGCAAAACAGCTGTCTATTGATGGCCGGGTGCTGCTGCTGCTGGTGCTTGGCTCCTTTCTTGGCTGGGGCTTCTGGCTAATGCGCGCCTCGCGTCGCGAACTGATCAAGATGTCGCATTACGACTTGCTGACGGACCTGCCGAATCGCCGCCTTTTCTTCGAACGCATGGAAAGCGGCATGGCGCGGTCGAAGCGGAACGGCACGCGGATGGGGCTATTTTTTGTAGATCTTGCCGGGCTCAATGCGATCAACGACCGCCATGGGCATCACGGCGGCGATCTCTTGCTGATCAAGATGGCGGATCGACTGCACGAACACCTGCGTCAAACCGACGGCATTTTCGGCACCGCAAGCGACAGCACGGTTTCGACGCCAGGCAAATCATCGGCTTCGCTCAACTTCATGGTGTCACGCCTCGGCGGTGACGAATTCACCATCGTTTGCGAAGACATGCGCTCCGCCGACGACCTTTTCATCGTTGCCGAACGCATTGCCGACTGTGTCCATGAGCCCTTTGCATTGGGCAGCGAGACGGTCGAGATCGCTCTCAACATAGGGGCGGCGCTTTTTCCTGACGATGCCGCGGATGCCGAGCGACTGCTGATGAGCGCCGACAGCGCGATGCACGAGTGCAAGGACACCCACAGCCGCTACGTTCTGTTCAATGAGGAAATGCGCCAGCGCGCCGAGCGCCAGCATCTGCTGGTCCTGGAATTGATCGGTGCATTGCAGAAGGGACAATTCGAACTCTATTACCAGCCGAAAGAGGTGTTCCTCGACGGCAAGGTGGTTTCGATGGAGGCCCTGATCCGGTGGCATCACCCCAGCCTTGGCCTGGTGTCGCCGACCGAGTTCATCCCGATCCTGGAACGCAATGGCGGCATCGTCGAAGTTGGCGAGTGGATTCTTAAGCAGGCATGCTGCGATCTGGATCGACTGGCCGCGGCGGGCTTTCCAGACATCCGCCTGAGTATCAACGTATCCATCCGTCAATTGGGGCAGGGACGTTTTCGCGATTTCCTGCAATCAACGCTGGAAAGAACGGGGATCGAGGCCCGCCGGCTGATTCTCGAGATCACCGAGACCCTGGTGATGGACGACCTCAAGAAGGGACGGGAAACCTTGCTGGGCTTCAAGGCTCTTGGCGTGAGCCTGGCCATTGACGACTTTGGGTCCGGCTACAGTTCGCTCACCTATTTACAGCACTTGCCACTCGACAGCCTGAAGATCGACAAGAGCCTGATCGACGGCATGATCGACGAGCGCTCGATCCATGTCGTCGAGTCAGTGATCCGGCTTGCCCAGGGACTGTCGCTCAAGACCATTGCCGAAGGGATCGAGACCGAGGAGCAACGCGCCCTGATCGGCCGACTGGGTTGCGACATGATTCAGGGCTTTTTGCTGTCCCGCCCCTTGCCCCTGGCAACAATCATCGACTGGCTTAACGAGCGCAAAGGCACCGCTACTACCTGAGCAGCAGACGCGGGGCAGGCAGCGCGCAGGCCTTGGCAGTCAGGTAATCCTCGATTTCATGCGCCGAGCGAAACCCGAGGCATATGGCCTGTGCCGCAGATTGCGTCATTGCGATCCATCGCGACCCGAGTACTGCGGATTTGAGCCCGCCGTGTCATGCCCACCATGCCGGCCCGCGGATCATGGATAATCGAATTTTCCAATCGCGCAACCGCTCATGGCTGAAGAAGTCGAACTCAAACTCGCGCTTGCAGAAGGCCATCAATCGCGTTTCCTGCGCCATCCCTTGCTCAGGCTGGCCGTCCTGCGCCATGTCGAGACTCTCGACAATATCTACTACGACACCGCGGAACTTTCCCTGCGTCGCCGCGGCATTGCGCTGCGCCTGCGACGCAAGGGCCGCGAGTGGCTGCAAACCGTAAAACTTGCAGGGAGTTCGAGCGCCGGCCTGACCAGTCGGCCCGAATGGGAAGGCCCGTATGGCGGACATTTCGATTTTTCGGCAGTGGATGCCGCGGCTGTCCGCGAGTGGTTGCAGCGCCCCAAGCTGCTGGCGCGCATCATCCCCATTTGCGAAACGCGTTTTCGCCGCATCACATGGAAATTCCTGGCCGATCCAGGCGCCGTATTGCTGACGCTGGATCGCGGCTGGATCATTGCCAATGGTCGGCGGGAGGCCATTTCAGAAGTCGAACTCGAGCTTGCCGAGGCGCCGGTGCAGGCCATCTTCGAGCTTGCCGGCCAACTCGCCCGACGCGTCGCATTGACCCCTTCGGTATTGTCCAAGGCGGAACGCGGCTATCGCCTGCATGCCGGCACGCCGGCAATGCCGGTCGCGGCCGAAACTGTCCAGCTGTCCTCCGCCATGGCGCCCGCGGACGCCTTTCGCCGCATTGCACTGTCCTGCCTCGAGCACCTGCAGCAGAATCATTCCGGCGCGCTGGGCGGCAACGATCCGGAATATATTCATCAGATGGGCGTCGCCACGCGCCGCTTGCGTGCCGCAATGCATCTGTTCGCGTCCTTGCTGGCCCCTGACTTCTCCAGCTCCCTTCGCGACAGGCTGATGGAGTTGATGGCGCGTCTGGGCCATGTCCACGACCTAGATGTGCTGCTCGCCGAGATCGTCAACCCGGTACTCTGCGCCCTGCCCGATGAGCCTCGACTGCCTGCATTGGCCAGCGAAATCACAAAGCGCTGCTATGCGGCGCGCGAACGGACGATTGAATTGCTTGCCGCCCCGGACTACGGGCGTTCGCTGCTGTTGGCACTCGAATCCCTGCATGCCATGGCGAGCAATGATCCAGCCATGAGGCCTCTGCATGGCTTTGCCTCCGAACGTCTGAAGCACCTGCACCAAAAGCTCAGACGGCAGGCGAAAGCGCTGCGTGTGGAAGATCCGTTGTCGCTGCGCGCGTTGCGTCTCGCCGTCAAGCGCATGCGCTATGCGCTGGAGTTTTTTTCACCCCTGACGGAAAAGCGGGGTTTGCAGTCCATGCTCAAACAACTCGCCACCGTACGGGACACCCTGGGACAACTCAACGACCTTGCCTGCGCCGGCGCCATGCTCATGAACGCCGCCGGCAGCGACCCCGGGCTGCGCGAAGCGGTAACCCTGATCGGCGGCTGGCACGGCCCGCGCCATGCCAGACTGTCGGCCAGGCTGTCGCCTGAGTTGCGCCGCCTGGCCCGGCTGCGCCTGCCTAAGCTCTGCCATGACACCAAGTAATACGCATGTAACGATCAAGGCTCAGCCTTGGCCCTTCCCCCTGACGCTCATGGCACCGAGCGCCGCCCGCCGCAGATGAAACACGCGAAGCGCCGGTTGTTCGCCCGCCCCCCTTCCCCCCTCGCGAGGGGTTGCGAATCGGCGCGTTGCGCTCGATGTTTTGCCCGACACCCAATGTGCTGTTTTACCTCAATGGAGACCTGCAGATGGACCTGATACTCTGGCGCCATGCCGAAGCTGCGGAAGGCGACAGCGCCACCCCGGATCACAAGCGGCGCCTGACGGCTCGCGGCGAAAAGCAGGCGAAGCAGGTTGCGCGCTGGCTGCGCGAGCATCTGCCGCGTAAACGACGGGTTCTTGTCAGTCCCGCCGAACGCACCCAGCAGACGGCAAACGCCTTGGAAATGGCCTATGAAATCGAGCCCAAGCTGAGCATGGGCGCTTCGACGATGGATGTGCTGACCGCCGCCGGCTGGCCCGACCAGGGCGGTGCAGTCCTGATAGTCGGGCATCAACCGACCCTCGGACGCGTGGCGGCCCTGCTGCTGGGCGGCGAGGAGGCTGACTGGTCAATCAAGAAAGGCGGCGTCTGGTGGTTCTCCAACCGAGTTCGCAACGATGATGCACAAACCGTGCTGCGCGTCGTCCTCAACCCGGAATTTGCCTGAAGCCAAGACCCGGCAGGAACGGCCGGCTTCATGACAGTTGCAGAAACCGCCGGCTTTTGATATTTTAGGCATCGATATTTTCATTCTGCCGTGCCAACCTGAGCCCAGCCCCCATGTCAAAGAAATCCGTTGCCGCCTCGTCCGACACCGAAACTCGTGCCACGTCGGAACACGCCCCCGACCTGCGGATGTGGCTGCGCATGCTGGCCTGCACCAACCTGATCGAGAACCACATCCGGGGGCGTTTGCGTGCCGAGTTCGACATCACGCTGCCGCGCTTCGACCTGATGTCTCAGCTTGAGCGCTCGCCGCAGGGGCTCAAGATGGGCGAACTGTCCAAACGCATGATGGTCACCGGCGGCAATGTCACCGGCATTACCGATCAACTCGTTGCTGAAAAACTGGTAATCCGCGAGGACAGCCCGGCAGACAGGCGTGCCTATATCGTCAAACTGACACCGGAAGGCCGCCGCAGCTTCCGCAAGATGGCTGAGTCCCATGAAAAATGGGTGCTTTCGCTGTTCGAGGGGATGGATGAAAAGCAGCGCAAGCAACTCTATGAGCTGCTCGCCCTGTTGAAATCGAGTGCGCAAAAGGCTGCCGCAAAAAGGTAATCAGGGCGCCGGATTGCTGAATCTCAGGTGCTGGGCCTCGATTTCCTTCCGAACCTCATCCGCCAGCGTTACTGAACAAGCCTCGATGGCCTCACGCAATTGGGCAAACGTGGTCGATCCGACGATGCTGCTGGCCACGAAGCGGTGCGAATGTTTTCCCGGTTGAACCCCAGATCGCCGTTCCTGATCCACTTCAGGCCGCGGCTGGAACCGGAAATCTTGGTTGCGATGCCGATCTTGTCGCGCGCCTGTCGTTTCAGCCAGGTGCCGACATAAGTTTCGGACCGGCCATAACTCTCGGCGGTGGGCGGCACGGAATACATCTCGGCGGTATCAACCTTAAAACCTCAGTTGAACCACAGAGGCACAGAGGACGCAGAGGAAAATCAAGTGCTTGCCGTGTTTCATGCACTCACCCGTGGGGTGATTGGTATCAAATCGGCAAGCCATTGATTCTTTGCCTTTCTCTGTGCCTCTGTGCCTCTGTGTCTCTGTGGTGAGGAATTTAACGTGAAACACTTTGTTCGGAGCCCCCTGTGACTTGCGCGCGCAGCGCGCCGATTGATAACCCCCCGCGAGGGGGGGAAGGGGGGCGGGCGAATAAGCAGCTTTTCGCGTGTTTCATCTTCTGCGGGTGGCACTCGGTGCCATGAGCGTTAGGTTCAATGAAGCTGTCACCTTGTGACAGGGCGAAATCCAGTTGCTGGCGGGCCTCCGCCCCGCTGTTCTGGGTGCCGAAGGTCATGGTGCCGAGACATGCACGGGAAGCGCTTATGTCGCCGTGGCCGAGCGTCGCGCATTGCATAATCGATGCCCCCTTTTTATGCCATTGAGCGCTATTCTATGGCACCGGGGTTACGGGTCATCCAGGACTGCCCCGAACTCGCGAAATGCTTACACCCGAACAACTCGACCAGCAATACAACGCTCGTGCCGCAATCCCGGATCATCCGGATATCTTTGCGCGATGGCGCGCCGATTCGCGCATGGTCCGTGACGATCTGCGTTGCGAACAGGACTATTATTTTGGCCCTTCGCCGGCGGAATCGCTCGATCTCTACCCGGCTCGCAAGAGCAATGCGCCGCTGCTCGTATTCATCCACGGCGGCTACTGGCGATCCCTCGACAAGCAGGACTTTTCCTTTCTCGCGCCGGCCTTCGTCCGTGCCGGCGTTGCCGTCGCCATGCCGAACTACGGCCTGGCGCCTGTCACCTCGATCGAGCGCATGGTGCGGCAGATGCTGCGCGCGCTGGCCTGGCTTTATCGCCACGCAGCGGAACTCGGTATCGATCAGCGCCGCATTGTCGTCGCCGGGCATTCGGCGGGCGCGCACCTCGCGGCGATGATGCTGGCCGCAAACTGGCCCCTTTGGGCAAGCGACCTCCCGCGCAAGCTGCTGCGCGGCGCGGTGTGCATTTCCGGCATTTACGATCTGCTGCCGCTGGTCCGCGCTCCCTTCCTGCAGCAAGATCTGGCGCTCGATGAACAAAGCGCGCGCCATGTGAGTCCGATCAACTACCGGCCTGATCTCGCTTGCCCCATGATCACGGCCGTCGGCGCCGACGAAAGCCCGGAGTTCAAACGTCAGACCTGCCTGATTCGCGACGTTTGGCCGCATTGTTTCCAGCAGGATGTGCCCCTGCCCGGCCGCCATCACCTGGCCAGTGTCGAGGCCCTGGGCAAGTTCGATCATCCCCTGTTCGATGCGACGCTGCGACTATTGGGTGATCCCCGATGAGAAAGCTTGTCCCCACTATGCTCGTCGTCACAGCCCTGATCGGTGGCACGGTGTTCTTGCGGCCGGGCAACATCAGCCCCCTGATCGATACCTCCATTGCACACCGTGGCAGCGCAATGGCCAAGGCCAGGGTCAGCGTCGATACGGTGACGATTGCGGATTCAACCGGCAGAGGCACCATCAGCCATCTCTTGATCGGCAACCCGGTGGGTTTCAAGACGGCATATGCCGTCAAGGCAGACCGCGTCGATCTGGAAATCGACCTCGCTTCGCTGACCAAGGATGTCATCGTGATTCGCTTCCTTGTCATTGATGGCCCCGATGTGATCTACCAGCAAGGCGACTCGACGACCAATTTCGATGCCATCCTGGGCAATATCGTGAGTTATCTCGGCAGCGTCGAGAGAGGAATGGGAACGCACGGCAAGCGGCTGATCGTCGAGGAGTTGACCATCTGCAACGCGCGTGCACAGGCCAGCGCCGCCTTCATGAACAACAGAAACGTCAGTGTGGCGCTACCCGATATCAGCCTGAAGAACCTCGGCAGTGCCAGGGGTGGCCTCACACCCGGCGAACTCGGCCAGGAGGTCATTCGCGCATTGAATTCGAAGCTGAACACTGCGGCGAGCTTTGACCGGCTCAAATTATCCGCTGGTACGGGTTTCGGCAACGCGGACGGCCTACAAGACCGGTCCAGATGATGGGCATCACGAGCCGGCGGGCATCTGCCGCCTGTAATACAATACGCGGCACGCGCGCCCTGCCGGTTGGCGCCCAGTTCGGCATTCCGCCGCATTTCCCTCAAGCGCTTCGCCGCCTGAACCGGTTCCCCGCGAGGGGCAGGCCGATTCAGGAGTTCATTTGAACGCGACCACACCAGGCCTCACCCCTTCCGCCGACGCCGCATCCCACACAAGCCCCGACGCCACCTCATCCACGACGGTCCCGGTGCCGACCTTCGACCAGCTTGGATTGCTGCCTGAACTGCTGCGTGCCATCAAGGACGCCGGCTACACCACGCCGACCCCGATCCAGATCCAGGCCATTCCGATCATCATGGCCGGCAAGGACGTCATGGGCGGCGCCCAGACCGGCACCGGCAAGACCGCCGGCTTCACGCTGCCATTGCTGCAACGCCTGGCCCGCCATGCCAGCAGTTCGCCCTCGCCGGCACGCCATCCGGTGCGTGCGCTGATACTTGCGCCAACGCGCGAACTGGCCATGCAGGTGCATCAAAGCGTGGTCACCTACAGCAAGCACTTGCCGCTGCGCTCGGTCTGCATCTATGGCGGTGTCGACATCAGACCGCAGATCGCCGAACTGCGCGAGGGGCGCGAAATCGTCGTTGCCACGCCGGGCCGGCTGCTCGACCATGTGCAGCAGAAAAGTGTCAGTTTCAATTTCGTCGAGGTGCTGGTGCTCGACGAGGCGGATCGCATGCTCGACATGGGATTCATTCCGGACATCAAGCGCATCCTCGCCATGCTGCCGAAGGAACGCCAGAGCCTGCTGTTCTCCGCCACCTTCTCCAACGAGATCAAGAACCTCGCCGACAGCATGCTGAAGGCGCCGCAACTGATCGAGGTCGCGCGTCGCAACATGGTTACCGAAACCGTTACCCACCGCGTCTACCCGGTGGCGTCCGACCTCAAGCGCAGCCTGCTGGTGCATCTGCTGACCCACGACGACGAAAATGCCAAGCAGGTCCTGGTGTTCGTCGGCACCAAGTTCGGCGCCAGCCGCCTGGCCGTCTACCTGGAAAGGCAGGGCATTGCCGCCGACGCCATCCACGGCGACAAGAGCCAGCAGCAACGCACCGAAGCACTCGAAGACTTCAAGTCCGGCAAGATCCGTGTGCTGGTCGCCACCGACGTCGCCGCGCGCGGCCTCGACATTGACGACCTGCCGCACGTCATCAACTATGAATTGCCGCATACCGCAGAAGACTACATCCATCGCATCGGACGCACCGGCCGCGCCGGCAAGCACGGCAACGCGACCTCGCTGTTTGCGCCCGAGGAAACCCAGCGCCTGACCGATATCGAAAGGCTGATCAAGCGCCCGATCGAGCGCGTCGAAATCACCGGTTTCAATCTCGGCAGCGCACCGCAAGAACGTGAACGTGGGCGCGAACGTAGCGGCGGCGGTCATCGCCGCGAGCACGAAGAAAAGCGCCGCGAGCGCGACGTCAAGCCGCATGACCGCCGGCCGCCGCCGCACCTGCCGGCCCCGGTTGCGCACCTGCCGCGCATCGACCCGCGTCTGCCGAAGCTCGATTTCGATCCCAACAAGCCGTATGTGAGCAAGACCGTAGCGGTCGAAATAAGCGCCGAAAAGCCCGCCACCACGCGCCCGCAAAAACCTGTCGCCGCCCTGCTCGGCGGATTTGGCAAGAAGTAAATGAAACTGCTTCGATTTGGTCCAAAGGGGCGTGAAAAGCCCGGCCTGATTGCGGCCGACGGAACACTCCGCGACCTCTCCGGACATGTTGCCGGGATCGGCTGGGGGGAACTGTCTGCGGCCGGACAAAAGAGCCTGCGTGCGCTGAATCCGGCTACGCTACCCAAAGTGCGCGGCACGCCGCGCCTCGGCGTGCCTTTCACCGGCATTTCCAAGATTGTCGGCATCGGCCTCAACTACCGCGCGCACGCGATCGAAGCGAAAATGCCGATCCCCGCCGAGCCGGTGATGTTCATGAAAGCCACTACCTGCATCACCGGTCCATGTGATCCGATCCTGATGCCTGTCGGCAGCACCAAACTCGACTGGGAAGTCGAACTGGGGCTAGTCATCGGCCGCGAAACACGTCAGGTGACACAGGCCAGGGCCCTCGATCACGTCGCCGGCTACTGCGTGTTCCACGACGTCTCGGAACGGGCCTTCCAGCTCGAACGCGGCGGCCAGTGGGACAAGGGCAAGGGCTGCGACAGCTTCGGCCCCATCGGCCCCTGGCTGGTGACCCGGGACGAGATCGCCGATCCGCAACAATTGCGTCTTTGGCTCGATGTCAATGGCGAGCGCATGCAGGATTCATCCACCGCCGACATGATCTTTTCCTGCGCCGAGATCGTAAGCTATGTGTCGCGTTTCATGACCCTGCTGCCCGGCGACGTGATTTGCACCGGTACGCCGCAGGGCGTCGGCATGGGCCGCGGCCGCTTCCTGCAGATTGGCGACCGGGTGAAACTCGGGGTCGAGGGTCTGGGTGCGCAGGAACAAACGGTGATCGCAACAAGATAGCACCAGGTCGCGGGTCGACCGGTTGTTTCAGCCCGAAGCCCGGCACGTGCGCAGCTACGAACAGCGTTATCGCAAGATCTATTGCCGAACGTACCGGCGTCTGCAAACTTTCTATCGGGATAGACGGGCGGTCATCAGCTATCTCGGATCGATGATCGGCGATCCATGTCACGGAGGCATTTGCCGCGATCCGTTTCGAATTGCAAGCACCGCAACGCCTTCGAAACAGACATAATCGGGCCTCACGCAGAGAGAGGGCCGGATGCGCCTGGACCAACGCCGCCAGATTCTGGCGATCGTCATCGTACCAACCTTGCTGTCGCTGGGCCTGCTGGTCATGGTCCTGCGCGACTCGCTCCACGACTGGGCCATCGAGCGCTGGTCGAGCGACCAGTTGACCGATGTCAGGTCATTTGCCAGCCGGGTCGACGCCGATATGGCGCAAGCCAGCGGGTTGATCCGCTTCACCGCCCAGTCCCCGGAATTTACCGCCTTGCCCGAGCGCGGCCGCATCGATCGGTCGATCAACGGCCTGCCCGAAACGCTTGATGTCGGCAAGCGGAATCTGCTGGAACGATTGCGACTGCAAGGGGGGTTCTCGGTTCTTTTCGTGCTGACTCCGGAAGGTGATCACTACATCTCCCATCCGTTCAAGGTGCAGCAATCACTCAAAAAATACAACCTCGCTGATCGACCCTATTTCCAGAAAGCCCGCGAGACCCGAAGACCCGTGATCTCGGACAGTTTTGTCGGCGCCGACGGGATTCCGGCCGTCGCGATCGACGTCCCCGTGCTGGACCAAAACGGCGAGATCGTCCTCCATCTGGGCGGCGTACTGCATCTCAGCCACATCGCCAGTTTGCTCACACCCTCGTTCATTGCGCCTTTCGATAAGGCGGTGCTCCTCGACCGGGAGGGCAAAAGGATAGTCGACAGCGATCCGGGCCGGCTCGACGGGAAAGCCGGCGAGCCGATGATCTCCCACCCGGGATTCATCGGCACAGGCACCAGGCCGTCGCCGACGCCGGAGGCAACCTCCGGCAATGGAATCAGGATCATCCGCAGCGTCGACGGTACAGGCACCCGGTGGCTCAACTTCGACACCACCCTGGAGAACGGCTGGCAGCTGTTCATGTTCAAGAACGAGGACCGCCTGCATGATGAAATTGCACCGCAGGTGCGCAAGGCGACCCTGCTCGCCGCGGCCATCCTGCTCCTGCCCAGCCTGCTGGGCCTGCTAATGGCACTGCGCTTCAGCCGGCGCTGGAAGCGCACCGACCTGGCGCTGCAAGAATCCAATGCAACACTCGAGAAGCGGATCGCGGAGAGAACCGCTGAATTGCAGAAGTCGGAAATCCGTCATCGCACCTTGTTTGAATCCACGGCGGACGCGGTCCTGATCCTGAACAAGGAAGGATTTGTGGACTGCAATACGGCCGCCATGCGAATTTTTGGCGCCGCCAGACGCGAAGACATCCTCGCCAGGCAGCCCAGCGAGCTCTCCCCTGCAATGCAACCCAATGGCGAAGACTCCCGCATTGCCGCAGATCGAAAAGTCATGCAAGCCCAGGCAGAAGGCAGCGTTGAGTTCGAATGGCTGCACCGGAGATTCGACAACGGCAAGGACTTCATGGCGCAGGTGCTCCTGAGCCGCATGGAGATCGACGGAAGGAAATTCACCCAGGTCAGCATTCGCGACATTACCGAGCGCAAGCAGGCAACAGAACAAATCCGCAAGTTGTCGCTGGCCGTCGAGCAAAGTCCGGACAGTATCGTCATTACCAACACAGGGGGCGATATCGAATACGTGAACGAAGCCTTTGTCAGGGCCACAGGTTATGGCCGGGACGAAGTCATCGCCAGGAATCCGCGCATTCTCCAATCCGGCAAGACACCCGGCACCACCTACATCGCCATGTGGACCACGTTAACCGAGGGCCGCCCGTGGAAAGGGGAACTCTACAACCGCAGAAAGAACGGCGACGAATACGTCGAGTTCGCCATCATCACCCCCTTGCGCGAGGCCGACGGTCGGGTCACGCATTACGTCGCGGTAAAAGAGGACATCACCGAAAAGAAGCGCCTCGGGGAGGAACTGGACGGCCATCGCCATCATCTTGAGCAACTGGTCGAGCAGCGCACTACCGAACTGGTGGCAGCCCGTCGGCTAGCCGACGCCGCGAATCACGCCAAGAGCGCATTTCTGGCCAACATGAGCCACGAGATCCGCACCCCGATGAACGCGATCGTCGGTCTCAACCACCTGTTGCGCCGATCAGGAGCCACACCCGAGCAGATCGAGCGCCTGGACAAGATCGACAGCGCCGGCCAGCATTTGCTGTCTATCATCAATGACATTCTTGATCTCTCGAAGATAGAGGCCGGCCGGCTGCAACTCGAAAGCACGGACTTTCCGCTCTCCGCCGTGCTCGACAATGTCGCCTCCATCATCGGCCAATCTGCGAAGCACAAGGGACTACAGGTCGAAGTCGATAGCGACGCGGTTCCGGCTTGGCTGCGCGGCGACCCGACCCGGTTGCGGCAGGCCCTGCTCAACTATGCCGGCAATGCCGTGAAGTTCACGGAAAAGGGCCGCATCACCCTGCGCGCCAGCGTGCTTGAAGAAAACGGCGACGAACTGCTGCTGCGCTTCGAAGTCATTGACACCGGAATTGGTCTTGCACAGGAAGAAATTGCGCGGCTGTTCCAGGCCTTCGAGCAGGCCGATGCCTCGACCACGCGCAAGCATGGCGGCACAGGCCTGGGGCTCGCAATTGCCCTGCGGCTGGCGCAATTGATGGATGGTGACGCCGGCGTCGACAGCACGCATGGCCAAGGCAGTACCTTCTGGTTTACCGCCCGCCTGCGGCGCGGGCACGGGATCATGCCGACCGTCCCAACCGCGCCGGATATGGAAGATGCCGAGACCCAGCTGCGCCTTCATCACAGCGGCGTCCGAATCCTGCTCGCCGAAGACAATGTCATCAATCGCGAAGTTGCGCTGGAACTCCTGAGTGCAGTAAGTCTGGAACTGGAAACCGCATCGGATGGGCGAGAAGCCTTGGCCATGGCGCAATCCCGCAGCTATGACCTGATCCTGATGGACATGCAGATGCCCAACATGGACGGACTGGAAGCCACGCGCGCCATCCGCAGGCTCCCCGACTGGCAGACCAAACCGATTCTGGCCATGACGGCCAATGCCTTCGACGATGATAGGCGCGCCTGCCAGGAGGCCGGCATGGACGACTTTGTTGCCAAGCCCGTCGATCCGGATTTGCTGTACGCAAAATTGCTGAAATGGCTGCCCGCTCGCGCAGCGAATGTCGTGAGCGCGGCACCTGTGCAGCACGACAAGCCGCCTGCCCGGCCCGAAACCCCTGCACTACCCACCGCTACCGAAGCAGCGTTGACGCGCCTGGCGGGGGTGCCGGGAATCGACGTGGTTCAAGGACTGGCCTCGCTGCGAGGCAAAGCCGAAAAGTACCTGGACATGATGCGGCGTTTTGTTGAATCACACGCCGACGACGTGACGCAGATCGCCGCGTGCCTGGCCAATGACGACCACGCCGGGGCGCAACTGCTGGCCCACTCGCTCAAGGGACTGGCCGCCACGCTGGGAGTGGTTCATCTGGCAGGCATCGCTGCCGACCTGGAAAGGCGCTTGCGCACGAACCCGACAGGGAGCGTTCATGGCGCCGATATCCGGGCCGAACTGGATGCCATGAGACTCCAACTCAAGGCGCTGGCGGCGGCCCTGCCTGAGGAGCCGGAAGTCGCGGGTGAGGCCAACACGGCAGCGCCCGATGCAGACGCACTGAACAGAATTTTTGACGAACTTGCCGGCCTGCTCGAGCAGGGCAACATAAACGTCATCGCACAGTTCGACACCCATGCTGTATCCCTGCGAACCGCTCTGGGCCCCTACCACGAAGAACTCGCACGCCAGATCCATGAATTCGCCTTTGACTCTGCGCTGGAGACCTTGCGCTTGCTCCGCGGAACAATCGGGACGGAAGGCAGCAGCCCGGCGGCTACCGGATAGTGACCAACAGCAACTAGTCCAGGTAGTCAAGCCGCAACCTCTGCTGCAGGGTGCGCGCCTGGCGCAAGGATTCCTTGAGGATCTGCCGGTCGAACTGGTGCAGGCGATCCGGATCGAGGCGGTTGGCCGCCGCGGGAAACTCGCCGGACACCTGGTTCTGCAAACGCAGGCGCTGGATCTGGTAAAACGCGGCGGCCATCGCTGCCACCTCCTCGACCGGCATGCCCAGAGCCTGGCGTGTGCTGCGCAAGCGTTCGATGGTGTTGGTGTGCGCCACCCCGTGCGCCAGCGCGAGTATCCTGACCGCATCGACGAAGACGCGAATGCCCTGACCCTTGAGGTCCAGCGTATGAGGGAACTCCTTGCCGCCACCAAGACGAAAGTCGCGCCACCAGGAAAGCGGCGGTTCCTGTTCCAGCGCATTGACGGTCATGGCGCGCAAGAAGGCGGCATTTCCCTTTACCTTGCGCAGCAGCCACTGCTGCAAGTCTGCCACCATATCTTCACGGCCGTAGAGCGGGCGGAAGTCAAAAAAGATGCTGGCATTGAGCAGGGCTTGCGGTTCCGGCACCGAAATCCAGTTGCCGAACTGCCTTTTCCACTCCTCCAGCGAAAGGCACCAGGCCGGGTTGCTCGCCATGATCTGCCCGGTGCACAACGGGAAGCCGCAGACGTCGAGCGCGACATTGACGGCCCGGGCGAAGGGCAGGAATTTTTTCCGCAGATCATCCGCCTCGTCGCTCGAGGCCGCCGCAAAGACTATGCCGTTATCCTGATCGGTAAGCAGTGTCTGCTCGAGGCGACCTTCCGACCCGAACACAATCCAGCACCAGGGAACATAGGGCAGATCGAATTCGCCCTCGACCAGGTCGATGGCCTGCAACGCGATCAGGTCGTTGAGCGCCGAGATCCACTCGCACAATGCTTCGGCACCGCTACCCTCGGCCAGCCGGCGAGCCGCAAAGCGGCGCACGGCTGTCGTCTGTGCCGCCAGTGCGGCGATGCTGCGCGTCGCCAGGATGGCGTTGGCCAAACTCGCCGAATCCGCCGCCTGCATGCCATACAGGTCGCCCTGAGTAACCACGTTGAACAACTGCCCGTCGGCCCCGGTCAGGATCAGGTGGCGCATGCCGCGGCGGAACATGAGTACGGTGGCCTGATGCACCGTGGCATCCGCCGACAGGCTGGCCAGCCCGCCGGTCATCACGGCGGCGATTGGCCCTGCCAGGTCGCAGCCCTCGTTGACGATGCAGCGCAGCGCGTCACGCAGGGTGACTATGCCCAACGGCACCGAACTGGCACTATCGACTATCACCGCCACCTCGGCATCCCGCAGATCGATGGTGCGCAGCGCTTCACCCACCGAAGTCGCCGGATCCAGCACCACCGGCGGCGTCAGCGGCAGGTTGCACAGCGTCGTATTGAGATTGACCGGCGCCGCGTCGAACCGGCGGGTGTCAGTAGGTGATGCGGGCATGGTAGGTCTTCTCGCTTGCCTCACGCGCCTGGCCGAGGGTACGGATACCCTTGTCGGCCAGCAAGGGCAGCATCTTGAGGAAGACTTCGGCAGTGACGATGGCATCGCCGACCGCGGTGTGCCGCCCCATCACCGATACACCGAGGCGTTCGGCGATGGCTTCCAGGCGATGCGTTTCCTGATTCGGAAACAGCACGGCGGAAAGCAGGAAGGTGTCCAGCACGGGGCGATCGAAGCGAATCCCTGTGGCGGCCTCCTTCAACTCGAGGAAACGCATGTCGAAGGCCGCGTTGTGTGCGACCAGCACGGTGTCGGCGACAAAGGCGCGGAAGATCGGCAGCACCTGGGCGATCGGCGGCTGACCGGCCAGCATCTCGGCCGTGATGCCATGAATTTTTGTCGACTGCGGCGGCAAACTGCGCCGCGGATCGATCAATTGCTCGAAGGCTTCGTGCCGCAACAGACGGCGATTGACTATGCGCACCGCGCCGATCTGGATGATCTCGTCGCCCGCCGAGGGTTCGAGGCCGGTGGTTTCGGTATCGAACACGGTGAACGCGAGTTGCGCGAGAACACGGTCGTCCAGGGCCAAGCCGGTTTCTTCCCCCTTGAACAGATCGAAGTCATAGAACTCGGGACGACTGTCCGCCAGGGCCACGCCCACCGCAGTGACCGCGGCGTCCTGCGCGCTGATGGCGGGCAGCAGGAAGCGGAAGAAAGCCCGGTAGGACGCATGGTCGCGCTGGAACCACACCTCGCCGCCATTGCGCTCGACGATGTCGCGCACCGTCAGCGGCGAAGACTCCCCTGCCACCGTCAGCGCGTCGAGTTCCCACTGCATCACGGTCTCGGTGCTCATGAAGACACCGGACCAGATCAGGTCAATATGCGCCATTGCGCCGTCCCGGCTCAAGCGCAGCTTCACCTCGTGGATCTGATACTCGTCGCGCAAGCGCGCGGCAAAGTAGGTCATCGCCTGCAGCATTGAAAACCCATCGACCTTGATCCACACCCCGGCGTCGACATCCTCGATGCTCGCCTCCAGCGCACAACGATCAGAAATCCTGCTGCGGGCGGCTGTCAGCAGATCGGCACCGAGCATCTCCTCCAAAGGCCAGCGCGACTTGAGCACCGCCGCAAACGTCCGTGCGGCGGTTTCGACCCGCGTCGCCAGCCCTTCGGCTTCATCGCGCACGACGGTGAGGAAGCGTTGATGATCCTCCGCGCTCATGTCGTTGTAGTCGTAAAGCGTCTCCGCCGCGGCGCGCAGATTGCCCACCGGGCCGCGGCTGCTCTCTGTCAGATCCTGCAGCAACTGGTCACGCATGGATTCGCTGTCGAAGGTCTCCGTCATGTCCTCGATCATGGTCATGTAGCCGGAGAGGCCGCTCGCTGCTTCCGGCGCTTCGCCTTTTGCCACCGTGGCGCCTGCCTCGAGAATCGGCGCGACCAGCACGCGCAGCAGGCGGCCCGACTCGGTAACCGCGACAAAGTGGCGGTGTGCGCCACGCCGCACATTGATGTTCTCCAGCGCATAGGCGATCAGGTGGCGGTCGAACAGGCCAAAGATCGAGCGGCCCAGGCCCAAAGCCGCCATGCCCTGTCCTGCGGCACCCGCGAATAGAGCGCGGGCGCGCCTGTTGTAGAGCAGCACACGACCGTCCATGTTGCAGACGATGACGCCCTGCGCGAGTTCCGACATGAGCACGGCAAAGCGGTTGCGGTCGGCCTCCGCGGCCACGTTGGCGGCGCGAATGGTGGCTTCGATATCCTTGTCACGCAATTGCCGCTGCTCGGCCAGGCGATTGACCGCGGCGATCAGTGCCAGCAGTTCGCTGTTTCCCTGGCATGACAGGCGCGTCGATGGTTCCTCAAGCATGGCTGAAGCTTCTTCGGCGGCGCGCGCCGCTGGCAGCACCAGAAACTCGTGCGTCGCGCGCAGGATGAGAAACAGAAAAACGCAGGCGACCAGCACAACCATCAACACCGCACCCAGCCGCCGCTCGAGCACGGCAGAAAAGAGTGCATGTTCTTCGCCTTCCAGCCCGGCGCCGATCACTGCTCCGGTGGCGAGCAGAACCGCCAGCAGGAAAGCGCAGCCCACGGCTGCTGCCAAGATCAGTTTGGCCCGGGAACCCATTACGATGGCATCGACGCGATCATTGCGGCACGGGTGACTCAGACCCGCTCGATCAGCGCCTTGACCTTGGCGATCAGTTCCCGAGTCGCAAACGGCTTGGTCATGTACACGTCAGCCCCCAGGGCGAGGCCTTTGGAGACCTCCGTATCGCGCCCCTTGGCAGTCAGCATCATGATGCGCAGATCCTTGAACTCGGGATCTTGGCGCAGATCCTGGCAAACCTCGAAGCCGTTGCGCCGCGGCATCATCACGTCGAGAATGGCCATGTCGGGCCGCTCGCTACGGATTCGTTCGAGAGCTTGCGCGCCATCATGGGCGACTATTACTTCGTACCCCTCGCGCTTGAGCAGAAACTCGAGCGATATGACGATATTCGGTTCGTCGTCGGCGATCAGAATCTTGGTGGCCATGGCTCCCCTCCTGCATCAGCGTGTTCTTCTTCTGGGCAGAAGAATACACCTCGCGACGAACTTGGGACAAACCGTCCCCGCCCGAAAGGACGGAGACATAACAAAAAGCCCACCGCGAGGGTGGGCTCAGTGCGCCGCAATGCGGAAAATCAGGCGGCGGCCTGCGCCGGGATCTGCCGGCTATGGTGCGTGATGCGATTCCTGGCATCGACATACACCAGGTCGGGCTCAAAATTCTGCAGCTCGATCTCGTTCATCACGGCGTAGGTGGCGATGATCAGCAGGTCTCCGGTAGCCGCCTTGCGTGCAGCCGCTCCATTGACCGAGATCGTCCCGCTGCCGCGCTCGGCGCGAATGGCGTAGGTGGTGAACCGTTCGCCGTTGTTCACGTTGTAAATGTCGATCTGCTGGTATTCCTTGATGTCGGCCGCATCAAGCAGGGTCTCATCGATCGCGCAGGAACCTTCGTAATGCAGTTCGGCGTGCGTCACCGTAACCCGGTGGAGCTTGGATTTGAGCATCGTGCGTTGCATTGTCAGACCTTTCTCATGCAAAGGCGGCAATAAATCGGGATTGTCCAAAGGGAGCAACACTCCCGTCTGTTTCGCTACTGGCACACCGCCGGCATGAGCGCATCGCAGTGACCTAAACTTCCAGATTGTCGATGAGGCGCGTGCTACCTAAACGCGCCGCCGCCAACACCAGCAATCCGGAATCGTGAGCGGATGGCAATTGTAGATCAAGTTTTTTACGCAATGCAACATAATCCGGTATCCAGCCACTGTCCTGCAACTCGGCAATTGCCCCTTCTTCGAGTAATGATAGGTTTCGCGATCCGGCGCGTATGGCCTCTACTACTTTGGTCAGAATCCGGAACAAATGCGGTGCCTCCGCCCGTTCTGCGGTCGACAGATAGCCGTTGCGCGAAGAAAGGGCCAAGCCATCGGCAGCGCGCACCGTCTCGCCACCGATGATCTCGATGGGCAAATTGAACTCTTGAGTCATGTTGCGAATAACCATCAACTGCTGGTAATCCTTCTTGCCAAACAGCGCCACGTCGGGCTGGGCAATCTGAAACAGTTTCATGACCACAGTGGCGACGCCGCGAAAATGGCCGGGACGGAATTCGCCGTCGAGAATGCCCGCCTGCTCTGGCGGCGGCTCGATCTGGTAGGTCTGCAGCCGCGGGTACATTTCCGCTTCCGTCGGCGCGAAAAGATGCTCGACCCCGGCGGCCTCCAGGCGTTCGCAATCGGCGGCGAAGGTACGCGGATACTTTTCGAAGTCCTCGCCGGGACGAAACTGCAGGCGATTGACGAAAATCGTCGCCACCACCTGATCGGCGTGGTCCCGTGCCTGCGTCATCAGCGCGATATGGCCCTCATGCAGATTGCCCATGGTCGGCACCAGCGCCATGCGGGCGGTTTTGCGGCGCACCGCCCTCAGCGATGCGATGGTTTCGTGAATCTGCATCAGTACGTGTGTTCGGGTGCAGGAAAGCTGCCATCCTTGACGGCGCTGACGTAGGCAATCACTGCGGCGTCGATGCTCGACGCACCCTCCATGAAGTTGCGCACAAAGCGTCCCTTCTTGCCGGGATAGACCCCCAGCATGTCGTGCAGCACCAGTACCTGCCCATCGCAGTCTTTGCCTGCGCCAATGCCGATGGTGGCGCAGGCCTTGAGCAGGCGGGTGATTTCAGCGGCAAGATCCGCCGGCACCATTTCGAGGACCATCAGTGCCGCACCGGCCTCTTCCAGCGCCAGGGCTTCGCGCTTCATGCGCGCCGCGCCCTCCTCGCCACGTCCCTGCACGCGGTAGCCGCCCAAGGCATGCACCGATTGCGGCGTCAGGCCGATGTGCGCACAAACCGGGACGCCGCGCTCGACGAGAAAATGCGTGGTTTCCGCCATCACTTCGCCACCTTCCAGCTTGACCATCTCGGCCCCGGCGGCGAGCAGGCGCACGGCGTTCCGCATGGCCAACTCCTTCGATTCCTGGTAACTGCCGAAGGGCATGTCGGCGACGCACATCGCCCGCTGCGCCATGTGGCCTACGCATTCCGTGTGATAGACCATTTGCTCCATGGTCACCGGCAAGGTCGAGGTCTTGCCCTGCAGCACATTGCCCAGGGAATCGCCGACCAGTATCACATCCACGCCGCAGCGGTCCTCCAGCGCAGCGAAGCTGGCGTCGTAGCCGGTGAGCATGGCGATCTTCTGGCCGTCGTGCTTCATGCGGCCCAGTTCCGGCAGCGTGATCGGCTTGTTGCTGGCTAAATAGGTCATGGCGATCTGAAGATGAAATAGACGGCGCCTAGGATACACAAACCTGCCCACAGAAAATCAAGCTTGAGCGCTTGCTTCATCTAGAACAGGGCGATGCCCCACGAGGCCAGGGCGGCAATCCACGATGGCCGGTCGTTGAGGTTCTTCAGGTGGCCGTACCAAATAAATGTCATGAAGATGTTCGAGGCAGTAAGCAATAACGCGGCCTGCGAGACCCCCGGAAAATGCGGAAGCGAAAACATGGGTTCAGGCCGGCAGCGGCAGCAATTTCTCTATCTTCTGGCCCGCGCAGCGCAACAGCAGTTCGCTGACCGGTCCGCGACCGGGAATCATCAGTTGCGGTGAGATTTCGGCCAACGGTGCCAGCACAAATGCGCGTTCATGGAGGCGCGGGTGCGGCAGCGTGAGCTGCGGGTCGTCACTGAGCTCTTCGCCGTAGAGCAGAAGATCGAGATCCAGCGTGCGTGGCGCGTTCCTGATGCTGCGCGCCCGACCAAAACGTGCTTCGATCTCGAACAGTGAATCGAGCAGAGTCAGCGCCGGTGAGACGGCGCGCAATTCCACGACGGCGTTGATGAAGTCGGGCTGATGTTTCAAGCCCACCGGAGCGGTTCTATACAGCGAGGATGCGGCGATGAACTGGGTCTGCGGTAGACCGCGCAGGGCAAGGATCGCCTTTTGCACCGTGACCACCGGGTTGCCCAGATTGGCGCCCAGCGCGATGAAACAACGCTGGCTCACTTCAGCCTTCGTTGCCTGCGCCGCTTGCCATGTCGCCGCTGTCACCCTCGGCCGCCGCCTTCTTGCCGCGGACACGGCGTCGGCGCTTCTTGGGGCCGCTATCGGGAATCAGCAGGGCTTCGCGGCCCTCGTGATCGGCATTCTGGAAGTCGTGCCACCATGTTGCGATGTCCATGTCGATCTCGCCGCTCTCGGCGCGTAGCGCGAGAAAATCGTAGCCGGCGCGAAAACGTGGCAGCTCGATCAGGCGGTAGGGCGATTTTCCGGCGCGCTTCTCGAAGCGCGGTTGCAGCGCCCAGATATCCTTGATGTCGCCGGCAATGCGGCGCGTTATCGCGAGCTTTTCGCCCTGGACGTTCAGCACCTCGTCCATTGCCTCGTACAGCGCCGGAATCGGCACTTCGCCGCGACCCTTGCGCACTTCCCAGGCTGCCAGCACTTCATGCCAGAGCAGGGTGGCGAACAGATAACCGGGCGACAGCGACTTGCCCGCCTTGACCCGCGCATCGGTGCTGGCGAGCGAGAGCATGACGAACTTCTCACCCAGCGGCTGCTCCAGGATCACGTCGAGCAAGGGCAGCAGGCCGTGGTGCAGGCCGTCGTCTCGCAGACGATGGACGGCCTCGACCGAATGTCCGGAAAAAAGCAGCTTGAGCATCTCGTCAAAGAGGCGCGCGGCGGGCACGTTTTCCATCAGTTCGGCCATTTCGCGGATCGGTGCCCGTACCGCCGGATCGAGCGTCAGGCCCAGCTTGGCGGAAAGACGTACCGCACGCAGCATGCGTACCGGATCTTCGCGATAGCGCAACTTCGGTTCGCCGATCATGCGCAGTGTCTTCTGCTGCAGGTCCGCGACACCATGGTGATAATCGATCACCGTCTCCGACGAAGGATCGTAATAAAGGGCATTGACCGTGAAGTCGCGCCGTGCGGCATCTTCCGCGATCGAGCCGAAAACATTGTCGCGCAGCACGCGGCCGTGTTCGTCCTTGACCGTATTCACATCGTGCGCGGCGCGGAAGGTGGAGACCTCGAGGGTTTCGCCGCCCTGCATCACATGCACGATCTGGAAGCGTCGGCCAATGATGCGCGCGCGGCGGAACAGGGCGCGCACCTGCTCCGGCGTCGCGTCCGTTGCGATGTCATAATCCTTGGGGTCGATGCCGGCGATCAGGTCGCGCACGGCGCCACCGACGATGTAAGCCTTGTGCCCGGCCTGCTGCAGGGTTTCGCAGGTCCGCCGCGCACCCAGCGAGACATGGTCGCGACGAATGCCGTGGCGCGCCACGGGAATCATGGCGGGGGCACCGGATGCGGGGGATTCGCCACGACGGAATACGCGGCGCAACAGCTTGCGAATCATGGGAAGTGAGCGGGAACCATCGGAGGCTTGCTTCGAGAGGCCGCAATGATAGCCCAAACCCCCCGTCAGCCGCAGATTTACAGGAGCCACGGCGGCAGCTTCCGCTAAAATTGCGGCTTTTAGTCCCGCGTAAGTCCTATGGAACTCGCAAAGAGCTTCGAACCCGCCGAAATCGAGCGGCGCTGGTATCCGATCTGGGAGTCGCGCGGCTATTTTGCCGCCGGGCTCGACACCGCCAAGACCGATAATTTCTGCATCCTGCTACCCCCGCCCAATGTGACCGGCACCCTGCACATGGGCCACGGTTTCAACCAGGCCATCATGGACTCCCTGACGCGTTACCACCGCATGCGGGGCGACAACACCCTCTGGCAGCCGGGCACCGACCACGCCGGCATCGCCACGCAGATCGTGGTGGAACGCCAACTCGACGCGCAGGGCATTTCGCGCCACGACCTCGGCCGCGAGAAATTCCTCGAAAAAGTCTGGGAGTGGAAGAAATACTCGGGCGACACCATCACCCGCCAGATGCGCCGGCTCGGCACCTCGCCCGACTGGTCGCGCGAGCGCTTCACGATGGACGCCGGCCTGTCGAAGATTGTCACCGAAACCTTCGTTCGCCTGCACCAGGAAGGCCTGATCTATCGCGGCAAGCGCCTGGTGAACTGGGATCCGAAACTGCTCACCGCAGTATCCGACCTGGAAGTGGTGCAGGAAGAAGAAGACGGCTTCATGTGGCATATCCGTTACCCGTTGGCGGACGCCAATGGGAAAGATGCGGGCTCGCTGACGGTTGCCACGACGCGCCCGGAAACCATGCTGGGCGACGTCGCCGTCATGGTGCATCCCGACGACGAGCGCTATGCCCACCTGATTGGCAAAAAGGTCGTGCTGCCGCTGTGCGACCGTGAAATTCCGATCATCGCCGACAGCTACGTGGACAAGGAATTCGGCACCGGCGTGGTCAAGGTGACGCCGGCCCACGACTTCAACGACTGGCAGGTCGGCCATCGCCATGGCTTTGCGCCGCTCGGCATCCTGACGCTGGACGCCCGCATCAACGAACACGGCCCCGAGAAGTATCGTGGCATGGACCGCTTCGAAGCCCGCAAGGCCATCGTCGCCGACCTGGAAGCGCAAGGCTTCCTTGACTCGGTGAAACCGCACAAGCTGATGGTGCCGCGCGGCGACCGCACCGGCGTGATCATCGAGCCCATGCTGACCGACCAGTGGTTCGTCGCCATGACCAAGCCCGGCGCCGACGGCACCAGCATCGCCGGCAAGGCCCTGGAATGCGTGGCCTCGGGCGAGATCCGCTTCGTCCCCGAGAACTGGGTCAACACCTACAATCAGTGGCTCAACAACATCCAGGACTGGTGCATCTCGCGCCAGCTCTGGTGGGGCCACCAGATTCCGGCGTGGTACTCGGACGACGGCCGCTTCTATGTCGCCCACGACGAGGCCGAGGCTTACGAACAAGCAAAGCGCGACGGCTACACCGGCGGCCTGGAACGCGATCCGGATGTGCTCGACACCTGGTACTCCTCCGCCTTGTGGCCCTTCTCGACCCTGGACTGGACGCCGGAGTGGCCGGCGAAGTCGAACACCGCGCTCGACCTTTACCTGCCCTCAACCGTGCTGGTTACCGGTTTCGACATCATCTTCTTCTGGGTGGCGCGCATGGTCATGATGACCAAGCACATCACCGGCAAAATCCCCTTCCGGGACGTCTACGTTCACGGCCTGATCCGCGACGCGGAAGGCCAGAAGATGAGCAAGTCCAAGGGCAACGTGCTCGACCCGATCGACCTGATCGACGGCATTGCGCTCGATGATCTGGTGAAAAAGCGCACCACGGGTTTGATGTACCCGAAGGACGCCGCCAAGATCGAGAAGCGCACCCGCCGCGAGTATCCGAACGGCATTCCAGGCTTTGGCACCGACGCACTGCGCTTCACCTTCCTCTCGCTGGCCTCTCCAGGGCGCGATATCAAGTTCGACATGCAGCGCTGCGAGGGCTATCGCAACTTCTGCAACAAGCTGTGGAACGCCTCGCGTTTCGTGCTGATGAATTGCGAGGACCAGGATTGCGGCCTGGCAGCGCACGGCTCCGACGCCTGCACCGGCAGTTATCTCGACTTCTCGCCGGCCGACCGCTGGATCGTCAGCCGCCTGCAGAAAGTCGAGCAGGAAGTCGCACAGCATTTTGCCGACTACCGCTTCGACCTGCTGTCACGAGCAATCTACGAATTCATTTGGGACGAGTACTGCGACTGGTACCTGGAACTGGCGAAGGTACAGATTCTGCAAGGCACCGAAGCGCAACAGCGGGCGACACGACGCACCCTGGTGCGCGTGCTGGAGACGGTCCTGCGCCTCGCGCATCCGCTGATCCCCTTCATCACCGAAGAACTCTGGCAGACCGTGGCACCATTGGCCGGCCGCGCGGAAGCGACGGACGATGCGCGGTCGCTGATGCTGCAACCCTATCCGAAAGCCGACCTGTCGCGCTGCGACCCCGACTCAGAAGCCTGGGTAGCGCGACTCAAGGACATGATTAACGCCTGCCGCAGCCTGCGCGGCGAGATGAACATCTCGCCGGCCCAGCGCGTGCCCCTGGTCGGCGCCGGCGATACCGCGATTCTGAACGCCTATGCGCCTTATCTGGCGGCACTGGCGAAGCTCTCCGACGTCACGACAGCGGAAACCCTGCCCGACTCCGACGCGCCGGTTCAGATCGTAGGCGAGTTCCGTCTGATGCTGAAGATCGAGGTCGACCTGGCGGCGGAGCGGGAGCGCATGGGCAAGGAAATCCTGCGTATCGAGGGCGAGATCGGCAAGGCAGAAAACAAGCTCGCCACGGAAAGTTTCGTCGCCCGTGCGCCCGCCGCCGTGGTGGCGCAAGAGCGGGAGCGCCTGGCGGGCTTTCGGGCCACGCTAACGAAACTAGTGGCGCAAAGGCAGCGGCTGGGCTGAGGCAGGCAGCGACTAGCGATAGCGCCGCAGGTAGAGGGATTCGAACAGATCCTTGGCGCCGTGCATCAAGCGCATGCGCGGCAGGGCCCAGGCCGAGGATTCTGTGCGTCGCACCAGCATGCCGGCATCGAGGCTGTCGACGATACACATCAGTTCGACCTTGAAAGTCTGGTCAGCCACACGGCCGGCCAGTTCGGCGATCAGATTCGCCGCCGCCGCGGCCGCCTGCAGGTCGGCCATGTGCGCCTGTTTCGGCATCCAGTCGGGGCCGGGGAAGCTGCCCGCGTCGCCCACCACGTAAACCCTCTCGTGACCTTCAACACGGCAGTGCGCATCGGCCTGGATCAGGCCACCTTTCGAACGCGGCAGGTCAGTGTTGTCAAACCAGGCATTGCCGGTCATGCCTGGCATGAAGACGATGATGTCGGCGGCAAACTCGCCCCCTTCGGTCTTGACTTTGCCGGGTTCGAATCCGACCAGTTTGTGCCCGAGATGCGTGACAATCTCGCGCCGCTGCATTTCCGCCATCAGGCGCCGCACCGCATTTTCCCCCAGGCGATTTCCCGGATTGGGCATCGGATTGAAGAAGGCGAGCTTGATCTTCTCGCGCCGCCCCTCGCGCCGCAATTGCGTGTCGAGTCCGAACAGGAATTCGAAGATCGGACCGCCGCGCATGGCGGTGGGCTCATTCGGATTGCCGGCGAAACCCAGTGCGATCGTGCCCGAAGTGAGGTCGGCCACTTGCTCGCGCAAACGCTCGACCGGGGCAATACCTTCGCAGGGCAGGATGGCGAGTTCGATGCCCGGCAGCTTCTTGATGAAGCGTCCACCACAGGCGATTATGAGTCCGTCATTAGCGACCGCGCCGGCCGAAGTCAGCACGCTGCGCCCGCCATCAAGCAGCCCGTTGGCTTCGGCAGCAAGGAAATCGATGTCGTGTTCGCGCAGGAATTTGTCGAGCGGCACCACCAGATCCCGGGCCTTGCGCTTGCCTGAGGGCAACCAGATCAGGCTGGGCAGGTAGATGAATTCGGGTCGCGGCGCGATCATCGTGATGCGCGCGCCGGGATCGAGTTTGCGCAAGCTGCGGGCGGCCGTCAGGGCGCCAAAGCCACTTCCGATGATGCCGATGCTCTTGCTCATGAGGCCTCCGGTTCTGTGCAGGGCTGTCGCGCCGTCGTCTGTCAGGATGTCTGTCAGGATTCTATCGCCCGCAACCAAACATCACGACGGTGAAACCGACCCGCGAACCATTTCCGGCCTGGGCGGTTACAAACCCGGCCCTCCCCGAACTTGGAAGTTGCGGAAACGATCACGCACAGCCTCAGCGCGCGTCTTTCTTCCCGCCCACGGTGAGTGAGAGTGCTTCGCGTATCGCTTCCGGTGATTTCATGATGTTCATGAAACTGTTGGCGCCCATCATCGACAGGTCGGGGAAGCTGACCGCAATGCGGAAGCGCGCATACTGGGCGAACACCTTGCTGTCCGCGACGAGGATGTCGTAAGGCAGGTGTGCCGCCGACTTGACGTCCTTGAAGTCGATCTCGCTCATGAGATAGGCATCGTCCATGATCTTGCTCTCGCCAGAACCTTTCATTGCCACGCCGAACAGTACCTCCTTCTTGCCGGCGACATCGACGCGATAGACCTTGGTCACACCCTGCTTGCCCGCAGCCAGCCCGGCTTCGACCGCCTTTACTGCCTCCTCATGGCTGCCGTACTTGACGAATTCGTTGTCTTCGTTGAAGTACTCCATGCCGAACGCGTAGTGGTACTTGCGCAGCTGTTCCGCGGTCAAACCCTTGGCGCCAAATTCTTCGATCTTCCCCAGCGCCGTTTGCAGTTTGGCCGCCGTATCCTTGAGTTCGCCGTTCATGCGATAGACATTGGCCCAGTAGGTCGGATTGGTGTAGGAAACCTGCACCTCGTCCTTGACCTTGACCACCGCCACCCGCATCGCCGCGCCATAGCCGCCATGCTCAGACTTGGCCGCCGTGCCGCGCAGTTCGTCATTGGTGACACCGATGACCGTCGTGTTGGCATACGGCGAGTAACTGCCGGCGACGACAAAGCCGGCCTTGGTCAGTGCGGCTTTGGTCGCTTCGACCTTCTGCCCGATGTCGCCGGTGCCTTTGGAGGCTAGGACAAAGGGCTTCAGCACGGCATCCTGGGCAAAGGCCACGGAAGCGCCCAGCGCCAAAGCGAGCAGGCTCATGTATTTCATAATTTTGGACATAGCTCTCCCCTTCGGGGCAATTTGCACTCATTAATCCGGAGACAACAAGGGCTGAAAGCGCTGCCGCTTTCAGCCCTTGGCGATCGACGCTATTGCACCCTGAACAGAAACAACCGGTCAGAACTTCATGCTGTAAGCGATTCCGAGAGAATCCTGGTACATCTCGATTTTGTCGGTCGAGGTTCCACCGAGCCAACTCTCGAACAAACTGCGTCCGGAAACAGAGTTCTTGAACCCATGCATGTATGCCATGCTCAGTTCGGTATCCTTGGTGACGCTATAAGTGAAGCCCAAGGTGACATGATCCTTGATCACACCGGGCGCCAACATATTGAAGGTTACGTCGCGGTCCTGTATCGGATTGTCGGAATGGTTGTAACCGACCCTCAATGTAAGATCCTTGTTGTATTTGTACTCGACACCAAGCTTGATCACATCGACGCTACTCCAACCAAAACCACGGCCGTTGCTGCCGCCCAGGGAATTGGGGATGCCCCCGCCACCCAAGGCGTCCGCGGCTGTCCTGCTTGAATTCGCAATGGACTTGACACCGCCGTAATTGATTCGTTGGTAGTCCGCGGCAACCTGCCACTGTTCGCTGGGCCTGAACGAAATCCCAATGTTCCAGTTCTCGGGAATGTCAAAACCGCCTTGTTCCGCAAACAGGTCCTTGTACAAATCGAGCTTGCCCATTTTCATTTTTGTTGCGTAGGCGGCACCCATTGTCAGGTTGTCAGTGAGTTGCCCCATCCAGCCAAGGCGCAAGCCGACGCCGTTGGACTTGTCGCGTCCAAGATTGCTGAGATTGGTACCGGCGCCACCCGGCGTAAATCCGGCGAACGACTGGATGCCACTCGCCTTGAACTGCTGATGTCCAAGCAGCAGCGAAGCACCAAACGAGTGCTGCTTGTTGACTTTCATTGCGAACGTCGGAGCAACGATCAACTGCATCAAGTCGACGCCCAGGCCGCCATTGCCGCAGAGCAGGTTGGCAGTTCCGGTTGTGCCGAATCCGAGGCCGGAACAGGTGCCCGCAGCGATCTGGCCGCCAGGATAATCGGTGTTCATACCACCGTTACCGTAAACTGTGACGCCAACGGCCATATCCCAGCCGAGCATCTTGTTGTAGCCGAACTCGGGAACGTAGTGCAGGTTGCTGCCGCTGTCCGACGACCCATTCAAGCCCACGCCAGAACCAGTCCTCGAAATATTTCGCCGCGGCGAAAACAGATCGAGCCCAATATCCAGACGATCACCTACCCAAACCATGCTGGCCGGATTGTTGGCGCCGCCCATGGCGTCCGAGGCCATCGCTGTGGCCGCGCCGCCCATGCCCTTGGCCTTCATGCCGTAGCCGTGCGCGAAATATCCGTTGGTGGCGAACGCCGAACCAGACGCGGCGGCAATAGCCACCAGTGCTGCAATTTTCTTCAATTTCATGCTGATCTCTCCCCGAGGTCGATTAAATAATTTCAACAAGTTACAGTTGTAAGCTAAAGCGGTTTAACAAGT
>CAMBRI010000005.1 GCA_945870205.1 Sulfuritalea hydrogenivorans sk43H
GCGGTCGACCGCCGGATCGAAGCTGATATAGTCGAGCAGACGGCGCAGCGGCTCGTAGCAGCCCTGCAGGTCACCGATTGCATATGTACTCATAGCGGGCGAGTTTACCTTGAGCCTTGATGCTGCCCCCAAGATACTGATCATCCGCCGCGACAATATCGGCGACCTGGTGTGCACCACGCCGCTGATCCATGCCTTGCGCCGGCGATTTCCAGATGCCTGGCTCGGCGCGCTGGTGAATAGCTACAACGCCCCGGTGCTCGACGGCAATCCTGACCTCGACGAAATATTTGTCTACACCAAGGCCAAGCACCGTGGCGAGGGTCAGTCCCTGCCCGCCATCCTCTGGCAGCGTCTGCTCATGATGCGCCGCCTGCGTGAACTGCGACTCGATGACGTGGTCATCGCCACGACCTCACCGCAACCGCGCGTGGTCAAGCTGGCACAATGGCTGAAGCCGAAGCGGATCATCGGCTACGGCGCCGTCAAGGGGCTGGACCTTGCGCTACCGCTCGACGACGCCGGCCGCCACGAAGTCGAGGACGTTTTTCGTGTGGCGTCGATCTACGGCATCGAAGGCCCACCACCGCCGTGTCGTGTCTTCGCGCCTGGCGCGCTGGCGCCGACTCCGGCGAAAGCAAGCGCTGCCTGCCTCACCATCGGCATTCACATCAGCGCCCGCAAGCCTTCGCAACGCTGGCCGGCCGACCGCTTTGCCGAAACCATCAAGTCCATTGTCGCGCAGGGTCCGGTGCGCTTCATGCTGCTGTGGTCCCCCGGCGCGGAAGACAATCCTCTGCATCCGGGTGATGACGCCAAAGCGCAAGAGGTCCTGCAGCTATCCGGTGCCGAGGTGATTGCGCGGCCGACACAGGCGCTGGCACAACTGATCTCCGCCCTGGCCGAATGCGATGCCCTCATCTGCGCCGATGGCGGCGCCATGCATCTGGCCGCCGGCCTCGGCCTGCCCGTGGTCTGCCTGTTCGGCAATTCGGGCGCGCAACGCTGGCGCCCATGGTCGGTGCCCTATCGGTTGTTGCAGAAGCCGTCTTTCGATGTAGCCGATATCGGGGTAGCTGAAGTTGTCAGCGCATTCAATGAGCTGAGGGCTGGTATTCCGGCACGCGCGCCTTGAGCCCCTGCTTCACCTCGGCCTCGATGCGAGCGGGTGCCGTCAGCCATTGTTCAAGATCGGCGAGCCACCGATCATCGGGCACCGCTGAAGGTTTCGCTATACGCAACTTGGGATGCGGCGTCGGCAAGGTCGACTCGCCATCGGCAAGCAGTTCCTCGTAGAGCTTCTCGCCGGGGCGCAAGCCGGTAAATTCGATCTTTATCTCGTCCTCGGCGAAGCCGGAAAGACGAATCATGTCTCGCGCCAGGTCGACTATCTTCACTGGCTCACCCATGTCGAGTACAAAAATTTCACCGCCCGCCTTCTGCCGACTGGCAATCAGACCCGCTTGCAGCACCAGTTGTGCCGCCTCCGAAATCAGCATGAAGAAGCGGATGATCTCCGGGTGCGTCACCGTGACCGGCCCGCCCTTGGCGATCTGTTGGCGAAAGCGCGGAATCACGCTACCCGAAGAACCCAACACATTGCCGAAACGGACCATGACGAAACGCGTCGCCGAACTCTGCGCCTGCACTGCCTGACACACCACTTCCGCGAGGCGCTTGCTGGCCCCCATGACATTGGTGGGGTTGACCGCCTTGTCGGTGGAAATCAACACGAAATCCCCCGTACCACTGGCCAGAGCTGCACGCGCCACGTTCAGCGTCCCCAGCACGTTGTTCCTCACGGCCTCCCACGCATTGGCGCACTCCATCAGCGGCACATGCTTGTAAGCGGCCGCATGAAACACCACATCGGGCCGGTATTCGGCGAACACTGCATTCATTCGTGCGGGATCTTTCACATCGCCGATCACGCAATGGACCGACTGCCCGGCAAACTCCTGCTCGACGCTGTAGAGCGCAAATTCGGACTGCTCCAGAAACACCAGCTTCTGTGGAGCGAAACGGGCGATCTGGCGGCACAGTTCGGCGCCGATGGAGCCACCGGCACCAGTCACCAGCACGGTCTTGTGCTCCAGCAGTCCGTGCAAACCGGCTTCATCGAGTTCAATCCGATCACGTCCGAGCAGGTCTTCCAGTTCGACCTTGCGAATGGCCGATATCGCCACACGGCCCGTGAGAAGATCGTCGAGCGAGGGCACGGTCATCACCGACAAGCCAGCCGCCGCTGCCAACTCCGTGGCATGACGGCGTTCGGCTGCCGAGGCTGCTGGCATGGCGATGATGGCGTGGAATGCCTCGGCGCGCCGCGCATGTTCCGCGATCGCCTCGACTCCACCTAGAATCGGCACGCCGCCCAACTGACGGCCGGTCTGAGCCGATCCTACATCGACGAAACCGACGATGCGCCAAACCTGACTGGTTTCCAGTTCCTTGATCAGGCGCATCGCCGTCTCGCCAGCGCCGACTATCAATACAGGTGTGCCGACGCCCGTACGCTGAAGGTAGAAATGGCCATCCTTCCATGCCCGGTAGAAGAAACGCACGCCACCCATCAGCATCACCAGCAGCAGTGGATCGAGCAGAAACACCGAGCGCGGAACCATATTCAGTTGCTGCACCATCACCAACGCAGCCGGCGATGCCAGCGCTGCCATGCCACACGCGAGCAGGATGCGCTTCAAGTCGGCAACACTGGCGAATCGCCAAAGCCCCCGATACAACCCAAATGCATAGAAAATGAGTCCCTGCACCGGAATTACGACCACCAGCGCGGACCACATTGCCTGATGGAATTCGCCCGGGATGTCGAGATTGAATCGCAGCCAGTAGGATCCCAGCCAGGCGAGCACCACCATCGTAAGATCGTGAAGAAAAATCAACGTGCTGCGCGTCATGTCTGCTCTCCGTGGCTCGCCCGGCTGTCGGCCCACCGGCGATCAATGAACAGCATTAGACCTGAATAGACAACAACCCACACCGACAGTCCCATCATCTGAACCACAAAGTCGGCGTATGCCAGAAGAAGCGCTGAACCGCCGCAAGCCGCCATCAGCGCATATTCAGTCAGCGCCAACTTGCGGTGCGACCATCCCATGCGCACCAAGCGCTGATAATAGTGGTCCCGATGCGCCTGCCAGAATCGGTCCCTGCGCAGCACGCGCTTCAGCAGGGTCACCGAGGCATCCACCGCGAACGGGGAAAACACCATCAATGGAAACCATACCGGCCATGCATCCTGCAACCATCCCGTCAGCCCGATGGCTCCTGCCAGGAATCCGAGGGGAACGGATCCTGCATCCCCCATGAAGACCCGCGCCGGCGGAAAGTTGAGACAGAGAAATCCCGACGCCGCGGCCGCCACGGAAAAGGCCAACAACGCCAGCGCGCCGTCGCCCGCCAGCCAAGCAGCCACCCCGTAGGCGCCAAAGCCGAACACCGCCATGCCCCCGGCCAAACCGTCCGAACCGTCCATGAAATTATAGAGATTAGCCATCCACACCAGCGCAAACACGGCCGCAAAGCCCAACCACCAACCTTCCGGCACCTGAACAACGACCCAGATGATCATCGCCAAAAACTGTGCGCCCAGCCGAACAGGAATCAACACGTGACCTCGATCATCAAACCACGATACGGCCGCCAACAACAACAGCACCCCGGCCAGGAGCCACTGCTCCAGCAGAACCGTTGTCAAAAGCACGCCCGCCACGATACCCAGACCACCGACCCGCGGCGTCGGCTCGGTATGCAGGGAGCGATGGTTGGGTCGATCCAGCGCCCAACGATGTGCGCGCCCGCTCCGCAGCAGCCAGGCGAGCAGGCCGGCAGTTACGGCAAAAGCCATAAAGGGCAGGAGCGTCATGCTCGGATTTCCGCCATCAGACTTTCCATTCCGGATCGATGGCCACAATCCTCGTGCGCCCGATGCCGACCGGGCTGATCTCTTTCGCGTCCATGTGGGTATTGCCGCGCCATCACAGACCCATCCAGCTTGCCGGCGCTGCCATCAGGAACTCCTCCAGTGCGATGCCACCGGTTCCGGCCCGTTATCCTGCTTCATGCGTCAGGAAATAGTCGGCGGTGTTCTGCAAGCCCTGATCAACCGTTAAAGGCGGTTGCCAGCCCAACAGTTGCCGCGTCTTGCTGATATCGACCTGAAGGGAACAGCAGATCCGTTGCGCAACGTCACGCTTCCCGAGAAGGTTGGCCCCTGCTTCAAGAAGAGACTGCCGGATTGGAATCAGGCGAACCGCTCGATTCATCGCCGCTGCGGTGCGCCGCAACAAGTCGGGAGTGGAAAGATCATGGCCATCGCTCACAAGGAAGGTCTGATTCGAGGCGGCCGGATGGCGCCAGCAAGTGAGGATCAGATCGACGAGATTTTCCACGGCGACGATGCTGCGAAGATTGTGCAGCGAGCCGAATGGAAGGGGAATCCCCCTGTCGAGCCACTTCATCATGGACAGGAAGTTGCCCTTCACGTTGGGGCCATAAACCAGCACCGGACGAATAATTACTACCTCGAGTCCCGTCTCGGCAGCAATTTGCCGCAAACCATTCTCCGCCTCCCATTTTGAAATTGCATAAGGATCAACCGGCTTCGGGATATCGTCAGGACCAAATGCGCTTTCCTCCGAAGTCCATTCCCCATTGACCTTGATCGAACTTATGTAGACGAAACGCTTAACGCCATGAAGAGCAGCCTGACGCGCCAGATTGAGCGTTCCAGCAACATTGACCTCCCGAAACTCGGATAATGGATCCGGGGCCGAATCCCTCATTACGTGCACCCGAGCCGCGAGATGAACGATGCTGCTCACATTGCCCAGGTGGCTCTCCCAGGCGGTGGTGCCGCTGATAGCGGGAACAACGACCCAGCCATCAGCACCGTCGGCATTCCCTCGACGATAGACCGGCCGAAAACGATGGCCGCCTTGCCTCAGTGCGGCCAGCAAAGCAGTCCCGATGAATCCGCTTGCCCCTGTTACCAATATCACTGGCCGTTGATCCGTCGTTGCGCCTGGACCGGTCGCCGGGCAATATCGATCAGCCAGCCTTCAAGCCGGTCGATAAGAACGCTTCTGCCAAACTCGCTTTCCGCATACCCGCGCCCATTTTCGCCAAGGCTGATGCGCTGCGACTTGGGCATTGCAGAAAGCTCCAATACAGCTTTGGCGAGCCCTGCTGAATCACCTGCCGCGCAAGTCAATCCGGCTTTCGCCTTGCGGATTACCTCCGCCCCCTCCCCATCAAGCATCCCAAGCACCGGCACGCCGGCCATCAAGTAGGATTGAACTTTGCTTGGTACCGTCAAAGCAAACACCGGATCCGCTCTGAGTGAAACCAGCAATGCGTCCGCCCGGGCATAAAACGAGGGCATCCGGTCCGAGGGAAACCGTCCCAACATCAAGACGCATTGATCCAGTTCGCGCCGCGCGACTTCAACTCGCAACCAATCACTTCTTCGTCCATCGCCGACAATAATCCACCGAATTTCCGTGCGGTTCTTGAGCAACTCGATCGCGTCAAGAATCGCGGGAAAGTCTTGCGCCTCTCCTATATTCCCAGCAAACAAAATATCGAACGTATCGCCCTTCGGGGGTATCTCTGGCGCCGGTGTCACGTCCGCGGTTGCCGGCGCGTCTTCGGCCCAGTTCGGAAAGTATCGGATCTTTGCGGTATCGTCACAGTAGGCTGCGATCCGGTCCAAAAACCCGTGTGACTGGCCCAGTACCAGAGCGCATCGCTTGTAAATGAATCCAACCATCGAACCGACGGCCGCCAGAAGCCGATGCGATGTCACCGCATTGACCGCGACAAGCGTGTCGGGCCACAGGTCCTGAACCCAGAGAATCACCGGAGCATGCTTCAATTTACCAAGAAGGATTGCTGGCAGGCCTACGGTAATCGGCGATGGTTCGAATACAAATACCACATCAAACCGCTTTCCGAGCAGACGTACGGGCGCGAATACGCTCGCGCCCACCACGAAGCTAAGATAATTGAGCATCAACCGTAGACCGCCGGTTCCCCTCGCGAGCATGGGTACCCGGCATACGTCCGCACCAAAATAGTCGCTAAATGCGTTCGGCGCCGACTTGAATTCCGCAAACACCTTACCCGATGGATAGTTCGGCTTCCCTGTTACTACCGCGACATAGTGCCCGCGCGCGACGAGTTCTTTGGCCAGATCGTTGATCCGAAAGCTCTCCGGCCAGAAATACTGCGATACGAGGAGCACCCTCACGGCCGCGTTACCCGGATTTTGACCAAACCGTCCGATTCACATAATCGACATAGCTCAGGACAATCCTGAGTACTTGCTTGGATACCGGCCCAACCTCGTAATCCGGCACCGGGCGCATGACGCGCTGTGTCCGGTCATGCGGCTCAATGACGACTTCGACTGCGTCCAATACACGGTCTTTCTTCAAGCCGCTCATTATCAGCGTGCCGACGTCCATTCCCTCGGGGCGCTCATGCGCATAGCGGATCGTAATTGCGGGCAGGTTCAACAACGACGCTTCCTCCGTGATGGTTCCGCTGTCGGACAAGATGCACAGTGCCTCCATCTGCAATTTGACATAGTCGCAGAATCCGAAAGGCTTAAGGAATCGAATGAGCGGACTGACATTTCCAAGATCCAGCGCATCCAACCGCTTTCTGGTACGTGGATGCATGGAAACAATCACGGGAAACTGATATCGCTCAGCCAATGCATTCAGGGTGTCGGCGATGCTCAGCAAATTCTCCGGCGCATCGACGTTTTCCTCCCGATGTGCGCTTACGAGGAAGAACTTTCCGGCAGTCAGCTCCAAGCGCTTCAGCACATCAGACGTGCTGATCTTCGGCATATAGCAATCAAGCACTTCCCTCATGTGAGAGCCTGTCTTGACGATGGTCTCCGGGCGAATGCCCTCCGCAATCAAATAACGCCGGGCGTGTTCAGTAAGAACCAGATTGATGTCGCTCAGATGATCAATCAGTTTGCGGTTCAATTCCTCCGGGACGCGTTGATCAAAACAGCGATTGCCTGCTTCCATATGGAAGACCGGGACCTTGCGGCGCTTCGCCGCGATAATCGCCAAACACGAATTCGTGTCCCCATACAGCAGCACCGCGTCGGGGCTTTCCTTTTCCAGCACAGCATCTGATTTTTCGATTACACGCGCTATCGTCTGAGCCGCATTCTCGCCAACGGCGTCAAGAAAGTAATCCGGCTTCCGGATTCCCAGGTCTTCGAAAAAGATCCCGTTTAGCTCGAAGTCATAGTTCTGCCCGGTATGCACGAGAATATGTTTGGTGTGCCGATCGAATTCGGCAATCACCCGGCTCATCTTTATCAGTTCAGGCCGGGTACCTATAATGGTCATAACCTTAAGCATTGAGCTCATCCTGAACGTAATCCAGCTTCAAGAGCAGCGTTTTGATCTGAGCAACACTAAGACGGGTAGTGTTGTGGGATGTGTAATCCTCGAAAGCGGAAATCTTTTCCTCACCTTCGCTGAAATATTTCGCATAGTTCAGGTCACGGTTGTCTGCCGGGATTCGATAGTAGCCGCCCATGTCCTGCGCATGTGCCATCTCTTCTCTTGAAATAAGAGATTCATACAGTTTTTCGCCATGGCGGGTACCGATTATGCGGATCCCGCCATTCGCCGGGAAAATCTCCGACAACGCCTGCGCGAGGTCCGCTACAGTGGAAGCAGGAGCCTTCTGGACGAAAATGTCTCCCTGCTTCCCATGTTGAAATGCATGCAGGACCAAGTCTACCGAGTCTTCCAGAGACATGAGGAACCTGGTCATATTGGGGTCTGTCAGCGTCAAAGGCTGGCCGGATTTAAGCTGTGACACAAATAAGGGAATCACCGATCCACGGGATGCCATGACGTTGCCGTATCGCGTCGCACATAGCACCGTTTCCCGGTCCCTCTGCGTCCGGGATTTGGCGATCATCAGTTTTTCCGCCATCGCCTTCGTAATGCCCATTGCATTTATCGGATAAACCGCCTTGTCGGTGCTCAACACTATCAAACGGCTTACGCCGCATGCGGTTGCCGCATTCATGACATTCTGGGTACCCATTACGTTGGTACGAATCGCCTCCATCGGATAGAACTCGCATGACGGAACTTGCTTCAGTGCGGCAGCGTGGAATACATAGTCAACGCCTTTCATTCCCTCGGACACGCTGTCGTAGTCCCTGACATCGCCGATGTAGAACTTCAACTTGGGGCTATTCAGTGCGATGCGCATTTCCTCCTGCTTCTTCTCGTCGCGGCTGAATATTCTTATCTCACGAACATCAGACGAAAGAAAGCGCTTCAGGACGGTGTTCCCGAAGGAGCCTGTTCCGCCTGTAATCATCAATACCTTCTGGTCAAACATTGAGCATTCCTATCGATACTTGTTCATCAATTCGACCATCTCATCCCATTCCGGAGGAGAGTAGCCGGTAGCCGCCAGGAGTCGCCCGGGATCGAGTGACCGGTCAATTGCAAGACGATTGCCGGGAACGATTTCGATCTTCTTTTGATAGATTCTGGCGATCAGCTTAAGGAGTTCGTACTTTGATATCGGCATTGCGGCGAGATGATAAACGCCGCTCAATTCGGGATGAGGAATAATTACGTCACGAATAGCCTTTGCCAGCACGACCGCAGGAACACCCGAGAATATTACTTTCGCATATCCTTCACAGCGCTCGTTTTGAGACAAGAACCACTCAACCAAACCGTGTGAGCTATTCAGCTCATGGCCGATAATCGACGTGCGCAAGGTTACCGCATGCGATTCGGACACTTCGCCAAGATGCTTTGACCGGCCATATAGATCCCTGGCATCCGGGAAATCCGACTCGCGGTACAGCCCCTTCTCGCCGGAAAATACGCAATCCGTGCTTATATGAATGAGCCGGGCGTTCGTCAATTCGCACAGCTTTGCGAGCCGGTGCGGCAACATTGTATTGATCGGTATTACCCGCAATGGGTCATTCACTTCCGCTAGTTGCTTGACCAGGCCGATACAGTTAACCACGATGTCCGGGCGGGCATGAGTAAACGCCTGCAGCAATGAGTCCTGCTGCTCGACATCGACACCGGTGATCAGGTTGTCGGCTATGGATGCCTGAAAAGACTTCTTTGCGCCCTCGGAACGCAAAGTCCCATATACCCGCCAGCCGGTCATCTCGCTGAGGACGCGAATTACGGCATTTCCAAGCATGCCGCTCGCGCCGAAGACCAGTACGTTCATGCGGTCCCCTCGATCGGTTCGCATTTGGTTTGCCAACAATAGATCGATGCGCTAGGTACGGTCATTGGATTTCACTCTATCTGCCAGGGCTTGGCGTTCGAGCGTATTCGGATAGTTTATCAATACCGCCTTATAGGGTCCCTTGAATACGAACAAGCTACCTGCAGCGGCGCCAACCACTCCGCACGTTTCTATCAACCGCCCTATATCATCCAGCGAACCTGCTCCGCCCAGAACCGACATGGGCAGCGCGACCGAATCACGGATCCTTTGAGCCAGGTCCAGATCGTAGCCCTTCATCTCTCCGTCCCGATCGACCGAGTTGATGACAATCTCTCCGGCACCCATACTTTCAGCTTTCCGCGCAGCCTCCCACGGCGACAGTCCGGAGCCGTTCCGCCCATTGTGAGTCACCACCTCGTAACGTCCGAATAGCGATCGCCTGACATCGAGCACCACCACCACGCTTTGGCTGCCGATTTCTCCGGCAATACCTTCAATCAATTCCGGATTCCGCATAGCGGCGGAACTGATTGCCACCTTTTCAACCCCCAAAGCGATGATCTGCCTTACCTGATCCATGTCTCGGATACCGCCGCCGTAGCATAACGGCATGCGACATTCGGCAGCCAGTTTTCTGATCATCGCATAGTCGGGGTCAGTACCATTGACGGTGGCATCGATATCGAAAACGATCAGCTCGTCCGCTTCCTTCTCGTTGAATATCTTGACGGCGTTTATCGGATCTCCCACGTACTTCGGGTTGTCGAACTTTACGGTTTTTACCAGCCCCTTATTTCGCACCAGCAAACAGGGGATGATCCGGGGACGCAGCATCTCTAAAAGTCCGAAAAGTTTTTCAAGAGTTGACTACCGAAATGATGGCTCTTTTCAGGATGAAACTGGACCCCGTAGATATTGCCCCGCCTCACCGCCGCGCTGAACCGGCCACCGTAATCGGAAGTCGCCAGGACATCCTTCGGATCATGGCACGCGAAATAGTAGCTGTGGAGAAAGTAGAACCGGGCGTCATCTTCCAGGCTGCTAAACAATCCGCCGCCGACCACGGGCCTTACATCATTCCACCCCATGTGCGGCAGGTGTGTGCCTGGCAGCATTTGTGAAGGATCGAATCTCTTCACTTCCGCATCAATCCATCCCAGCCCTGACAGCTTTCCTTCCTCGCTCGACTTGGCCAGCATCTGCATGCCAACGCAGACGCCAAGAATTGGTATCCCGCACTGCAAGACCAGATGTTCCACCTTCTCTCGCATGCCAGAGCCATCGAACTGCCTCATTGCCTGGTCGAAGGAGCCAACGCCAGGCAGAATAAGTTGGGTCGTCCCCGCCAGATCTTCAGGCGACCTGGCAACCGCGACTTGAATGTTCAGGCGGTTGAAGACATTCTTGAACGCGAGAACATTGCCCAGCCCATAGTCAATCACTGCGATCATTTGTACAGTCTTTTTTCCAAGCCGAGAAGGCTCATTGCCCTTGACCCGACCTCAATGAGCGCTCGATTGCTCTTGTAATCATAGCTGGACCGTCCAGGTGCAAGGAATATCGCTCGCAACTCGTCCACCGTAAGGTCCAGTTTGTGCGCAACATATTCAAACTCACAGTCGAGGAAGTGGTCGTCGAGCTCGGGCTTGGCGATCCTGTTCAGGGCTTCCTGCCGGGTCATTTGCTCCGTAAGTATCAGGCTCGAAAAGTGAGCGCGACGCCTGTCGTAGCCAAACTTCCGCGGTAGCCAGTAGTCCTCGAGGAATCTGGTAAATCGCGATTCGTGGTGCTTGTGCAAAAACTTTTTCCACCCGAACCGTCGCTCCAGTTCCTCTTCTGCCTCCCTTTTCTTATACCGGATCAGGTCCAGGGGTTTAAACACGTTCATCCCCAAGACATATTTGTAATAGATCTTTGACGTAAAGACATCAACGAGTGGAAATGTTCTAAGCGGGCGCTTTCCATATTGGGAATGTATGCCCAAAATGAACTTTTTATCGATACCGGGATAGGCACCCCACTCTTCCGGCTCGCGGCAACATTCAGTGGAGTAATTTCCCCCGGTCAATACGTACTTTATCTTGTGCTGCCGAGCGAACTCGTAGAGTGCCGAAAAGAATGCCGTATCTTGCGGGATGTCTTGATGGGGAATCTGTGACTTCAGGATAGCGACCTGAAGGTCTTTCATCTCCTCCCAATCGATGACTTCCGTGTATAGATCCAGGCCCAGCCCATCAACCAGGATTTCGATATTCCCAACCGCCTGGTCGGTGTTCCAGCCGGCGTCGACATGAAAAAGCAGCGGACGAAGCCCAAGCTTCTCCTTTGCGATATAAGCGGTGTACGAACTGTCGAGACCGCCGCTTAATCCGATGATGCAGTCGAAATCGCTGCCAACACCCTGCGCCTTGATCTTTTCCGCGACTTCAAACAATTTCCTTTCGCTGGCGGCATCCGGATGCCAGGCCGGAAGTATCTTGTTATGGAAATTGCGACAGTAGTCACACCATCCACGCTCGTCGAACGTGATCTTCGAATCCGTCGTATCCATGACACAGTTGGAGCAGGCACGGTATTCGGATATCTCTTTCATGTTATATGATCAGCATTTGCGTTTGGCAGCGGCGGTTGGACTTTTTTAAACCAAATCCATGCGGGAACGGAACCCTGTCTGGGGCGATTGTGGACCGCCTAGGCATCGATTGCGCGATTTCCAAAAGAAGATACGACGTTCTGCACGATCTGCTCGACTCCGAACGCCAATCTGAATCCCTCGGATTCGATCCTTCTGGCGGAATACCTCACGTCACCGCGATTGGCCGGTCGGCCAGACATGAATCTCAAGGCGTACGGAATGAAGACCGGAAGGTGCGGGAACCCAAAGGCTTTGCCTGGTCTGCTTCCGGCAGTCACCGTTTTGTATATGCGCCAAAGATTCGAAACAGTATTCAACGGGTCGGCGTCGCATGAGACAAAGTAGGTCCGCGGGCTTGTGGATATAGGTCGTTCGATAAAGTGAACCGCCGCTGAAGCGACATCCTCAGCATGGATCAAGTGAGCGCATTCTCCTCCCTTGATAAACGCCTTGATCATGCTGATGATCGATCCATCAACGGCAAGGCCTAGGTCGCCAAGATGATTGCTGTCCACAACATTGGTCGGCCTCAGGATTACTACCTTGCAGTCCTCGATTCCTTGCCGGAACAGCTGCTCGGCCTCGAACTTTGACTTCTCATAGGCGTTCTGAGGGCAGCACGGCGTATCTTCATCAACGACGGTCTGCGCGGTCTTACCGATCACGCCTGCACTGCTGATGTGACAAAAGTAGCGGACCTTATGCCGGATCGCCAGTTCTATCAGGCGGCTCGTCCCGACGACGTTCGTCTCATGCATTCTGGCTTCGTCGCTCAACTCGGCGGCGCAATGAAATATCATTTCAGCGCCGCGAACAAAATGTTCCAACTGGGTTACATCCGCCAGGCCGGCCTTGAATACCCTGACATTCGCCAGCTCACACCTGCCGCGGGCAAGGACTCTTACCAAATAGCCCTGGTCCGCCAGTCTTCTTGCAATGAGCGAACCGATCATACCTGTCGCTCCCGTTACACAGACGATCCGTTGCGTCTCCTCGAAATTTTGCTGGCTATCCGTCATGGGGAATTATGAGTCAGGTTCGCCAAGATGGCTCTCGAACAGTCGCTGGTTGGATGCCAATACCTCCGGATCAAAAAGCCGGGAGCTTATGTTCCGCAGCACCGTCGCACGATCTTCCATCCTTGTTCCGGGACTCAAACTTGAGAATTCATCTATTACGCGAACAAATTCATCCGGTTCGCCGAGGTCCAAGTCCCACCCGAGACCATCGGGCCGAAGGCTTCGCCAGGGTGTCTCCGTGCTGATCAATACCGGCGTACCCGCAATCAACGACTCCGCAATTACATTGCCGTATGCCTCGCCTCCGGTAGGAAAAAGGAACAAGTCGTATTGCGCAAAGATCCGAACGACCTCATCCGGACTGACCTTGCCTTTGTAACTTACGACAATATTGGCGGGCAGCCCGGCAGCAATTTTTTTGCATTCATCCCAGTAGGCGACATTCTCTGCCGGGCCGTAGATATCGAAATAAATTTTCGCGTTGACCTTTTTCAGAACCTTCAGGGCGTAGTCCAGATTTTTTTCGCGTGCGATTCGAGAAAGAAATATCACCCTTAGACCATCGCATTCCGGCCTGGAGCCGGAAGTCGACTGATTTGCGAGCTCCGGCCAGGAGCACTTGGTCGGCAGATCTCCGGTGATGGCGATTGAATCAGGACTGACTCCCAGCACCCGGATCAAATCCTCGGCCTCGTAGCTGCTCGAAACTCGCCAGGTGACGTCACGATACAGCCCCGCGATTTTCGCGAATATTATGAACGCAAGTTTTTTCGCGTATTTTTGAGTGAGCGAAGCGCCGGCAAACTCGCCAAAAGGCGCAACAATTACGCGCGGATGTCGGCGGCCGCGCAGCCTTCTGTTCAAGAGTGTGCGTATCGTCAGCGGATCGAAGTAGCTCGACAAGAAGAGCAGGTCATGGGGCGTGTCGGCAAATAGCCTGCCCAGCCTCCCCAAGCTCTCGGCCTCGGAGGAAAGATAGTAAACCGTTGCATTGCCTACTGGCAGCCAGACTTCCGACTGAATATCCGGGAAAGCCATCTCGTCGCCCAGGTCGCGGTCGCGCGTGATGATCCTGAACTCGAATTGGTCACACAAATTGTCTACGGTATTGAGGATGTTACGTAATACTCCGCCAGCCTTGAAGCCGGGAGAGTAATAACCGGTAACCACCAGAATGACAGGTTTGTGATTCACGCTATTTCCGCGAACAAGAATGGGTTGTGGGCGATCCGCTCAGTTCGCCATCCGCAACGCATGGACAACAGATCTATTTGTGTTCCGATTGGGGGCGCGGGAGCAAGCCTTGTTTAACGCCCAAACCGGTACAGGAATGACATCAATTCTCTTGCAACAATCATCAGGCTGTACCCCAGCCCCTTGTATTGGCGTCTGATTCGAAAGCCTTCGTGCAATCTCGTCAACAGGGTTGCCGGCGAATCTGAAATTCCGCCTGCCCGCATTTCCGTCAGCACTTCCGGGATAAAGCGAATTTCGACCTTCCGATCCAGAAGCTTCAGTACAAAGTCATAGTCCGAACATATCTTGAGATCTTCGCGATATAAACCTGTTTCCGCGTAGATTGAGTTCGCCACAAACAGCGCGGGGTGATTTAGCGGCATGAATCTGAACTTGTTGCTCAAGGAATTCACGCCCACCATGTCTGTCGCTACTATTTTGTCGGATTTATCAAGCATGGCGACACCACCCGCGATCACGGCGTCGCAGTTTGTCATATTCCGGATCTCATCAAGGACCCGGGTCAGGGCGCCCGGCACATAACGATCGCCACTATTCAACAGCCCGATGAAGGCCCCCTTCGCGGCCTTGATGCCCTTGTTCATCGCCTCGTATATTCCGCGGTCCGGCTCCGATATCCAATAGTCAATATCTTCTTGGTACTTCCTTATGATTGCCAAAGTCCCGTCGCTCGAGGCGCCGTCGATAATTATGTATTCGACGTCCTCAGTTTTCTGGGCAATGACGCTCGATATCGTTTCTTCGAGGAAGGGCTCGCCGTTGCGGACGACGGTGACGATGCTGAGGAGTGGCCTTCGCTCGGCCAGGTTCGCGCTACCCTTTTCGGACATCATTGGTGAAGATTACTGCCCGACACGACCCGATCCATCGCCCACGCCATGAAATTGCTCGCACATTCCCGCGATCACGCCGTCGATATCCCTACCCGGCGTCCATCCCAGTTGTTGTGCCGCCTTGCCCGGGTTACCGCGGCTGACGTGAATGTCCGAGGGACGTAGCAGGCTGTCGTCGATCTCCGTGTGCATTTTCCAGTCGAGCCCGTTGTGTTCGAAAACGCGTTCGACAAAATAGCTCAGGGACTCGCTCCGCCCCGTGGCGATGATGTAATCGTCTGCATTCTTCTGTTGCAGCATCCGCCACATGGCTTCGACGAACTCCGGCGCCCAGCCCCAGTCACGCGCGATTCCGATGTTGCCGAGACGAAGTCGCTCCTGACTGCCGGCGGCAATGCGGGCAGCCGTGCTGACTATCTTCTGGGTCACGAATCGCTCGGGGCGCAGGGGGGATTCGTGGTTGAAAAGAATGCCGGTACAAGCGAAAAGGTTATAGGCCTCGCGATAGTTGGCAACGAGGTAATGGGCAGACGCCTTCGCCACGGCGTAGGGACTGCGTGGCCGGAAAGGGGTTGCCTCGGTCGCGGCAAGTTCGCCCGTATCGCCGAAGCACTCGCTCGAACCGGCATTGTAGAAACGGATGTTCCCGCCTTCGAAACGTATTGCCTCGAGCACATTCAGGGTCCCGAGTACCACGCTTTCCATGGTCTCGACCGGCTGGTCAAAAGACAGCCCCACGGAACTCTGTCCGGCCAGATTGTAGATTTCGGTCGGCTGGTATTTGCGGATGGTCCCCAGCACGCTGCGGAAGTCGGTCAGCACCGTGGACACCGTCAGCACCTTGTTGAAAATTCCGAGCCGGTGCAGCCCGAAAAACGTGGAGAGTCCGGCGTCTCGCGAAGTGCCGATGACTTGATACCCCTTGTCGAGCAGCAACTTCGACAGATAGGCGCCGTCCTGTCCGCTGACGCCAAGGATCAGGGCTCTCTTGCTCATAGCAGGCTTCGGTAGATCTTCATGGTTTCCTCCGCACAATTTGCCCAGGAGAACTGCCGGATTCGAGTCGCGCCTCTGGAAACAAGGTCGTGCCTGACGCCCTCATCGAAGGCGGCCCGCTCGATCGCATCGCGCATCGCCTCGACGTCGCCCGGATCGACCGTGATGGCCGCGTCACCGACAACTTCAGGAATGGAACTGGTGTTGCTGCTCACCACCGGACAGCCAAAACTCATGGCCTCCAGCGGCGGAATGCCGAAGCCTTCGTACATCGACGGATAAACGAAGCAACGCGCGTCCCTGTAAAGGGCGCTCAGAACGTCGTCCTGCCCCCCCGTCTGAACGACCTCGCCGGATTTCAGGCCCAGCTCCGCGATCCGAAGATGTTCCTTTTCGGAAAATCCGCCACCGCCGAAGGCCAAAAGGGAAAAGTCCGCGCGCAGTCTGGCGGAGGAGGCAAATGCCGCCAGCAGGGTATCGAAATTCTTGTAGCCGTCACGCTTCCCGACATACAGCAGGAACGGCCGACGAGTCTCCGCCTGGCGCTCGGCCGCAGGCAGGGCCGTAAGCGTAAATCCAAGATGGACGACATGCGTCTTGGCTTCGGGAACACCCAGCAAGTCGATCAAGTCGCGCCGTGTGTGCTCGGAGATGCAGATCACGGAATCCGCACGCGCAACCGACGCACGCTTTGCCCGCGTCAGCTTGTCTCGATCGGACGTCTCGGGCTCCAGCCTCTCGTTGATCATATCGAAGACCGTGACGACCCGGGGGCAGTCCACTCCGATGCGGTTCGATTCAAGGTAATAGGTTTCGTGCAGGATGTCCGGAGCGTAGTCACGCAATTGCCAGGGCGAAATGAGCTGATTGGCCATTCGCATCAACTTGCCGGCAACACGACCGGCCGGGTTGAAAAGAACGCCCCGATTCAAATCTTTCGAGTCGAGCAGATGCTGGTTGCGATGCAGCGGTGCCACCACGCGGCTGTCGAAACCGGAAGCCTGCGCCACGCATTTGGCCAGTTCGCAAAAATAGCGCGAAATGCCGCCGAATTGCTGTTGCGCAAATATCTGCGAATCGTAGGCGACCCTGGTCACTTGGCGCCCGGACGTCATGTATTCCCGAACTCGACCTTCCGGCCCTCAATCCATTCCGGCGAATATATTTCTCCCCAGGACGCCAGATCGCCAGACACGCCGCTTACCGGATCCAGCAGCGCAAGGTGGTCGATGAGCGTGCGCCGCTGTTTGCCGTTTGTGAAAAGCAGACCTCCGGCGGCGTCGCGTGCTTCACGGAATTTGGACGGAAACGCACAAATCTTTTCCACCGCGGAGACGATTGAATCGGCGTGGTCGTTTCTCACGAAAAATGCGTTGCAGCCGGTCGATGTCGTGCCGACAAACGAGTAACCCTTGCTTTTGCCGAGTGCGACCAAAGCCCGGATCGAAGCTCCAAAATACAGGTTCGAGTGATGTTCGCGGGTACGTTGAAAATCTGCCCGATAAGGTACGGTAAGCGCGCAGCGATCACCCAGCACCGCGTTGTATTCGCACGCCACGATGACCGGGCTCACCGCATCGATTGCCTGCCATATCCAATAGTCGTTGCCGTCTATATCGATGCTGAGCAGGCCGATATCGCCTTGGAGGCCCGACGCCGCGATTACCTGATTGATGTTGTCCCGGTCGATAAACGCGCATCGGGCCGTCAGGTCATGGCGCCAATACAGGTCCTGCGCCTGAATGCTCCGGATATTCGCCTCCGATCCATCCATGACCAGCCCGCGCCAATTGCGGAGTTGCAGCAACAATCGAGTATTGGCCTCGCGGTAGTCCGAAACGCCGAACTCGATAAATGTCTCGGGAATTCCCGGTAGGCGTTCCACTAGCCAGTCGATAATCCCATCCTCGCCCCACTGTGAAAAACCTCTGAACTCGACGTCCGCAAGGCTACTCAGCCGAGTCATGGATCGGTTGGACGTCGCGATGCCCTGACAAATCATCGCGGTTGTCGATTCGAAATATCCGCTGTTCCTGGCTGCCGTTGCCATATCGGTGCTAAAACAACGCGCACGCAGCCATTTGATGAATCGCGCCATCATGCAATCTTGTCCCTTAACATCACTTCCCCCCGGCAGCATTTCTGGGCGCACCGCCCACGGGCTTGAATACCGCACGATAGACGAGACTCAGGACTGACCTTATCTGGCCATAGGCCACCGACACATTAAATCGTGTCAGGATCACAATCATTTTGGCTCGGCATAGTAGTGGCAGCCCTCGCGTCAGGCCGAGCGCATACCAAGTCATTGCCACAAATGGAAACAACAATTCAATTTTGCTATTACGAAAAGCTTTGTAGGCATCGCTGCCGTTGCTCACTCCGTGGATGCCAAAGACGGCAAGCCCTTCGCTGGTGCGGTAAATCTCTCCTTGGCGGGCTAAATAAAGATCGATCGCCCAATCAGCCGCAATGAACGAGCGGCCGATCACGTCACAGCCACGCAATACGTCTGTTCGAATCAATGAATAGAATATCCCATGTGAAAGCCAACAGTGATCAAAAAATCGGTGCAGTCGGTTGCAAACGTCGCCTTCGAGAGAGAATCGAACCAAATCCGCATAATCAAGACTACATCCATCAAACCCATTCGGTGACGTTGACGCCACGTAGCGAGGATTCGCTCTAAGAATCTCGTAGTTGACTTGAAGCCAATCAGTAGAGCGAATGTCATCGGCAGCGGCCCACATGAAGTAAGGACTCAGAGCCTGATCCAAGACGAACTTAAAATTAAGGCTCGAACCAATATTCACTCGTTGCCGAAAATAGCGAACCCTTGAGTCTGTTTTCGCATAACCGAGGCAAATCGCTGCAGTATCGTCGGTCGAATTGTTGTCAGAAATTATGAGCTCGAAGTCTGTAAAGGATTGGCGCGCCAAGGATTCAAGGACACGTTCGAGTGTCTCTGCTCCGTTATAAATCGGCATACCAATTGAAACTGCTGGGATGTTATTCGGCACTGACCCCTTCATCATTCAAGCCTCGGAATAACTACGGACTGACTCTTTTTAGATAACCATCAGGTGCCACGGTGATCATCAGTTTGTGCTGGATGGCTTTGTCGATCTCGAACTCAGGATGTGTCTTGAGGAATTCCCAGACCGCGGTTTTCGGATTATCGGCGGGTCCCCAAGGGCGATCAGAAAAAACCTCAGCCGGCAAATCCTCAATCACGGTATCGAAGACCACACAATAGCTGCCCTTGCTTGTGAGCGGACCATAGGCTTCCAGTTCCGCCAATACATGATCGTGGGTATGGTTCGAGTCGAGGCATACCAACACAGTGCCAAACCCCGCAGCGATCTTGCGAACCTCGGCCTGGATCGCCGGGTCGACGCTCGAACCCTGAATCATCTGGATACGTGACGCCATGGGGTGGGCCTCAATTGCCGCGCGGTTGTGGGGCCGGATATCGATGTCGATACCAAGCACCTTGCGGCGCGGCCTCACGGTTGCAATGCCGGTCTCCGCATCGCAGATATCAAGAAGAGCCAGCATGGAAGCACTGAAGATCAGGGAGCCTCCATGCGCAATACCGGTCTCGATGATCAAGTCAGGCTTCACCTGCCAGATGATTTCCTGCATCGCCATCATGTCCTGCGGGTACTGGATGACTGGACGGCCCAGCCAACTGTAGTTGTAGGAATACATGGAGGAAATGGACGACCGCATGAAGGCTGTCGCACTTGTACACAAAGGCTCATTGTTTCGATTCGCGGCTACTCTTCCAGCTACTTCCTTATTGAAGTCAGTCATGATCGACACTCATATAGCGATAGGCGTTATTGGACATTTGCTTAATCTCTTCCAGATAGTTTGAATTCATGACATGAATCGTCGATCCCGTCGGCAGCCTTGCTAGGCCCTCCTCTGGAGATAGAACCTTGAGGCCGGTGGCGGGAAGAAACTTCCCCTGCTTGGCTGGATTGATATCGATGACCAACTCGACGGAGCATCCTAGCCTCTCTCTGAGTAGCGTAAAAGTGACGCCTTTGGATGCCCCGCCCCATACCGCTGATATCCCGTTTGTAGCGCCGTCACTCAGGCTAAGCAAGAAATCGGCCGGGAAAACTACCGGGGAGCGGCTGTCGATCTGCGGCGCCTTAAGACTGGAAAGATCCGCAACCACGTAAAGGTATTGCCCGCCGAAGATTCGCCCACTTTCGATGACGCGATCGAACATGCGCCCGAAATCGGCCAGGCGAAAATAGTTGACGTGCTCGTAAAAGATGTCGAACCAAGCCCGATGCTCGCATATCCAGTCGAAGCAGGGCACCTCGATGTAGATCAGCCCAGAACCGGCATTGGCCGCGCGCAAGCGTTGAAGGAACGGCAAGGGGTTCTGTATGTGTTCGAGAACGTGCCGAAGAATTAGGGCTTGCGCGGTTAATCCGACTCCTGGCTCGAAATAGTGTCGTTTGACACGGGGATTGGATCCTTCATATGTGGGATCGAAGCCGGTGATTTCGAAACCGCTGTTAGATAAAACCTCCAAGAAATAACCCTTGCCGCACCCCACTTCAACCAAACCGGAACGCCCGATGGTTCGCTCAACAATTTTCGCAACACTGTCGAGATGGCCTCGAAAATGCGGGCTTACGGCTTGCTCGTTCTGGTACCGATCATCATAGACCATGAGTTCGGGACAAAAAGCTGCGTTACTGACCAACCCGGTCGCTAGGTCCTGAACCAAGCGAACGGTGCCACGAGGGCAGGCACGTGCTTCTTCGACGGAGTCGTACATCCGGTTCTGGAAGATCGGCAATTGCTCGACCCGATACAACTCGTGCTCGTTCAAAATCATCGATCTTGACTGGCCGCGATGTCGTCCATCGAATGCACGGGCTGCCAACCAAGCTTTCTCAATTTCCCGCTGTCGCCAAAAAGTATTCCGGGCTCGCCAGGACGCTCCGTCGACAAGTCGAGGACGATGCGAGGATTGCCGTTGAATGCATCCGCTATCCTCTTCACGATGTCGGCTATTTGCGTCGGTCGGCCTGATGAAATGTTGTAGCTTCCCTCGGCGTTGGATAAAAGCAGCCGGATGAATCCACTGGCGACATCGTCCGCATGCAGGAAGTCCCGGTAGGCGTTAGCGTTAACTCCAAAGGAGGGGTGCCTCCCCCGAAATACCTCAATCAACGAGGGCACAAGGCGCCGACTATCTTCACCCTTTCCATAAGGAAGGAAGATCCGGCCCCAAGCAAAAGCTACCTGATGGGAATCACAAACTGCGGAGACAAGGCGCCGGGTCGCATCCTTGGTCGCCCCATAAACGCTGGCCGGACTCAGCGGTGTGGTGTCCTCACGGCAGTACCCAAATGACCAGTCGTATTCTGCGCAGGTGCCGGCCGCCACGACCCTTTGCCCGCCAGCAGCGCAAAAGGCTTCGACTAGGCGAACCGACGCCTCTGCCCAGCGAAGATTCAGAGGCGAAGTCCAATACTCGCCATGCTCCGCATACCACGCCAAATGAACCAGGTGGCTAGCGCTGGCACGCTGAATCATGTTCGTGCAGTCACCTGTTCGCAGAAGATCGACCTCAATGAAGTCTCCCATGTAGCCCGCTGGACGCGACCGACCGACGATGACATGGTCAACACCGCCTTTTTCAAGATGGTCGAGGACATAGCGTCCAATGAATCCGCTGGCTCCGGTGAGAAGTACTCTCATGCTGGTCGAAAGTCGGTGCTGGTGGGACGGCGTTCAATCGAGAATTTGTAGTGCAGGAACCGCCGTCACGAACTTGCCGCTCCACTCGCATACAGATACATTCTGCTGCCTCACCTCTACTGCAATGTTCCAGGGCAGGATCAGGACAAAATCAGGCTTGCGCTCGATCAATGCGGCCGGTGGCAGAATTGGAATGCGGCTGCCCGGCATGAACTTGCCCTGCTTTCCGGCGGCCGCGTCGCAGACGAACGGCAAAAGGTCGGGCTTGACGCCGGCGTAGTTGAGCAAGGTGTTGCCCTTGGCGGCGGCGCCGTAGGCGGCGACCTTCTTCCCCGCGCGCTTCTGCTCCAGGAGAAAACCCAAAAGATCGTCCTTGACCCGGTTGGCGCGGGCCTGGAAATCGTTGTAGACGGCGATGTCCTGCATCCCGCGCCGCGCTTCTTCCGCGAGCAATTCGGCCACGGCATCTGTCGTCTGGCGCGAATCATCGGCATGGCAGCCGAATACCCGCAGGCTGCCACCGTGCGTGGGGTGCTGTTCGACGTGCCAGATGCGCAGGTTTGCGGCCTGGAAGATGCGATTGGCGGAGTAGAGCGACAGATAGGAAAAATGCTCGTGGTAAACCGTGTCGAACTGGGTATGTTCCAGCAGTTGCATCAGGTGCGGGAATTCCAGCGTGATCGTTCCGCCGGGCTTGAGGACGGCCTGCAGGCCCCGCGTGAAGTCGTTAATGTCCGGCACGTGGGCGTAGACGTTGTTGCCGGCGATGAGGTCGGCCTGTTTGCCTTGCGCGGCCAGTTGGCGGCCCAGCTGCTCACCGAAGAATTCGAGCAACACGGGGATGCCCAGCTTGCCGGCGGCGGCGGCGGTGCTGGCCGTCGGCTCGATGCCAAGGCACGGAATGCCGGCGGCGACAAAATTCCGCAGCAGGTAGCCATCGTTGGACGCGACTTCGATCACGAAGCTGCCGGCGCTCAGCCCGAGCCGGGCGATCATGTCCCCGGCGTAGCGGGCGGCATGGGCCAGCCAGCCGGTTGAGGTGCTCGAGAAATACGCGTAATCGGGGTGGAACAGCTCGTCCGCCCGGGCATGGTCTTCGGTCTGCACCAGCCAGCAGCGATCGCAAACCACTATCTTGAGCGGGTAGTACAACTCCGGACGCTCGAGGTCGGCGGCGTGCAAATAGGCATTCGACGGCGGCGCACAACCAAGATCAAGAAAAGTGTGGGTCAGCGGGGTTCCGCAGTGGCGGCATTTCATGCGACGTCCATTCCCTTGAATTGCGGCGTCAACAAAGGGTGTTTCCGATCGCGCGCCGAAAGCTCGGCGATCGGCAGCGGCCAGGCAACGCCGAGGCGCGGGTCATCGACGCGCAGCCCCGCTTCCGCATCGGGAGCGTAGGCTGACGTATGCAGGTAGAGCATTTCGCAGTCGTCGGTCAGGGTCTGAAAGCCATGCGCGAAACCTTCCGGTATCAGCAGCGCGCAGCCGTTGTCGGCCGACAGGGTTTCGGCGTGCCATTGCAGGAAAGTGGGCGAACCGGCGCGCAGGTCGACGGCCACGTCGAAGACCTTGCCGCGGATGCAGCTCACCAGCTTCATCTCGGCGTGCGGCGGGGTCTGGTAATGCATGCCGCGTACCGTGCCGCGCTTTGCGGTGTAGGTATGGTTGATCTGGGCGATCGGCTTTTGCCATCCGGCAACCGCGAGTTCTTCGGCGCAAAACAGGCGGGAGAGAAAACCCCGTGCATCGCCCAAATGCTGGCGCGTGACGCGCTTCAGTCCGGCAAGCGATAAGTCGGCGATGGCGATACGGCTCAAACGGCGGCCTCGCAGGCGGCAATGTCCAGTTCGCAAAGTTGGCGCGCCTCGGCGCCGGACTCTTGCGATCGATACCACGTCATGGTGAGGCGAACCGATTCCGCCAGCGACAGCCGCGGCTGGAAACCGAGTGTCTGCCGGGCCTTGGCAATTTCCAGCGCAAGCCAGCCTGCTTCGTGCGGCCCCTCTCTGCCGTCGCCATAGCGCGCCTCACCTCTGCCGTAGGCGGCTCGCGCCAGTTCGATCACATCACGCACGGTGGCGGCATCCTGGGTGAAGGGACCGAAGTTGTAGGCACCCGCCAGATCCGCGTTTGACCAGAGCCGCTGCGCGAGAACGAGATAACCCGCCAGCGGTTCCAGCACATACTGCCAGGGACGTACCGCATCCGGGCGGCGGATTTCCAGCGTGTCGCCCGCCTGCCACGCTCTCACGGCGTCCGGGATCAGGCGATCGACCGACCAGTCACCGCCGCCGATCACGTTGCCGGCGCGCGCACTGGCGAGGGCAACGCCCTGATCGGCAAGGAAAGCTTTGCGATAGCTGTCGATGACGATCTCGCCTGCGGCCTTGCTGGCGCTGTAGGGATCGTGCCCCCCGAGCGCATCGTCTTCCCGATAGGGCCAGGTCCATTCGTTGTTGCGATAGACCTTGTCGGTGGTGATCATCACGGCAACACGCGGCGCCGACTTCCCCCGCAACGCATCCAGTACGTTTGCCGTGCCCATGACGTTGGTGGCGTAGGTGCCCAGCGGATCCAGATAGCTCGCGCGAACCAACGGTTGCGCCGCCAGATGGAAAACGATTTCCGCTTCGGCGGCGGCGACTTGCCCGGCCAGCTTCGTCGCGTCGCGAATATCGCAGTAGCGGCTGTCGCACAAGGCTTTGAGCCCGGCCAGTTCAAAAAGACTGGGCGAGGTATTGGGCGGCAGGCTTATGCCGGCCACGCTGGCTCCCATCCGGTGAAGCCACAACGTCAGCCAGGCGCCCTTGAACCCGGTGTGCCCGGTGACGAGGACGCGCTTGCCGCGCCAGAAGTCGGAATCGGGGATCGCTGTCACTTCCAGATCTTCCACGGCGCCTCGCCGCTGTCCCAGAGTTCTTCGAGCTGGTTCTTGTCGCGCAGGGTATCCATGGGCTGCCAGAAGCCCTGGTGCTCGAATGCCATCATTTCGCCCCGGGCCGCCAGATGGCCGAGCGGTTCGCTTTCCCAGCTGGTGTGGTCGCCTTCGATGAGGTCCAGCACTTTTGGCGACAGCACGAAAAAGCCGCCGTTGATCAGGCCACCGTCGCCGCGCGGCTTTTCGGCGAAGCCCGTGACCTGGTTATTGGTGCGCTCGATCGCACCGTAGCGTCCGGGCGGCTGCACGGCGGTGATTGTGGCCAGCTTGCCGTGCTGCTTGTGGAAGGCTAGGCTCTTCGCGATATCGACGTCGCTGACGCCGTCGCCGTAGGTGAAGCAGAATGCCTCTTCATTCTGGATGTAGGGCGCCACGCGCTTCAGCCGTCCGCCGGTAAGCGTGTCGTCTCCCGTGTCCACCAGCGTGACCCGCCACGACTCTGCATTGCGCTGGTGCACCTCCATCTTGTTGGATGCCATGTCGAAGGTGACGTCCGACATGTGCAGGAAGTAGTTGGCAAAATATTCCTTGATGATGTAGCCCTTGTAACCGCAGCAGATCACGAAATCGTTCACGCCATGGGCGGAGTAGAGCTTCATGATGTGCCAGAGGATGGGCTTGCCACCGATTTCAATCATCGGCTTCGGTTTCAGGTGGGTCTCCTCGGAGATTCTTGTTCCGAGACCGCCGGCGAGAAGAACGGCTTTCATTGTTTCCCCAAGATCGATTGGACGCTGAGTTCGCGTCCATAATGGCTGTAGTCCATTCGAAAGTCCCCGGATTGAACAAATCTGCTCAGGGCCGCGAGAATAGCGTTGTGCTTTTCCTGCGACCATTCGTCCAGCCATTGTTCGTAGACGGCCGGTGTAAATTGCCCCTTGTAGCCTCCGAGCGCCTTTACCGTGGTTTCGTAACTGTTGAAGAACAGATCCTCGGTATTGTAGATGTAGCGCATGAAGTAGTACTCATAGACTTGATCCGTATCGATGCTGAATTCCAGCGTATCAAGGCCAAGGAGCAGGCGGCGATAATCGTTCTCATCCTTCGAATGCAGGTTGAAGCCGTAGGCGATGTGCGGATTATTCAGCGAATTGTTGATGACCGGTATCCCGAGCGCCGCGTATTCGAATGCTATCGTGCCGTAGACCGTCAGCGCGACATCGACTCCTTCCGCAATGATCTGGTGATGGGAGGCGTCCGCCGGCAACAAGGTGAAGCGCGGATATCGGGCGATGAAGTTCTCGATGATTTCCCGCGTGCCGGCCAGATAGTCGGGGTGGGTCTTGATGTACCAGTCGTAGTCCGTGACCTCGCTGATCTTGCCGAGAAACTCCAGCCACTCGTAAAAATCGGGGAAGACGTTCTTGCCGTAGCTGTGCGGACTGTCGAAGAAGCAGTGCGTTGCGATGAGTATCTTTTTTCGCGGCGACTCGCGAAGCAGCCGGGCATGGCGATTGGCGCCGTAAGCTGATTTTGTCGAATAGGCCATATCGACTCCGACTTTTCCGGCAAAACGCCGCTCGATGCGGCGTCGCGCCTCTTCGACGCCTGCCTGTCGCACCGGTTGCGGCTGGGCCGCAAAGCGTTCGCGAAAATAGTGAAAGTCGTTGTAGGCAAACAGCTCGGTTTGGCTCATTCGATACATATGGGTAGTGCTGGCTTGAAATGCGGGGATATTCCGAGCAACCGCCACACGCAGCGGTATGGCCAAGTCGTAGACGCAATGGCTTACATTGACTGCCTGCACATCGTGGGTATCGAAATACTCCTGCCAGAACGCAAACAATTCGAGTGACTCCAGCAGGGAGCGCTGGAATTCGGAACTGCTAAGTTCGATCGTCGGCTTACTGAAGCGCCTCAAATATGTATCGTAGATCAGGTCGCCGAGCCAGACGCCACTTATGGTCAATTCCTCTATGTCGCGTTTTGTGTGTGACTTGGCCAGGATATCTGCCGCCAATTCACTGGCCTTCATCCTATTTGCAGCGGATACGTAGACGATTAGGAAATCAGTGGCGCCGAACGATTCGTAAACACCAATCTCTTCCAGCCGCAGCAGTTTCTTCAGGGAGAACGCTAAGCTCTTCCATCGGTTGGCTGGCGCTCTGGGCACATAGGCCGTGATCCTGGCGCCGAATTCGGCAGCTAGCACGTTCGCAAAATAGCTGTAGGTAACGTGGGCTGACTGCATGTCGTTAAGTTCCATCAGCACGACACGGTCCTCCTTTGGCAGCATATCTTGACGTGGGAACACCCGCACGTTATGCCGAATGAATCTAACCACTGACGGATGCTGTCGCAACCGTCTTAGATTGCCCAAGAATTGAGCAAATAAGTTCTTTGGCATTTTGCTTTTTTCGGGAAAATTACATGCCTTACAGCGCTTGAGCGCTGCAGGTACTCCAACAACAAATCCTAATGCTACGCGCGGCTTGGCGGGATCAGGAGACTCATATCCTCGATATCGGCCTGCGGAAGCGGTACAGCTTTTCCGTTTGGCGGTACGCAGCTGACCACGCGCTTGCCGGCCAATAGGCCCACTACCATCGCCATGGTGGCGCAGCCGGCCACGATGTCGCAGGCGGCTATCTGTTCCAACAAAGTTTTCGTCTCACCGCACACCAGCGGCAGATCAAACTGCTGCGTTGCCCAGTCATACTTGTCCCGAGGCTCCTTAGGGTGAGGGCGCACGACTATGCGGGCAAGATTGTCGCCCAGACACCGCACGTTCGACAGGAAGTAGGACAGTGCTTCTTCCTCCGTATACCCCCAATAGCGTTCGTCGCCATACAGGGCGATGCCGTCGTCGCGCAGAGGTTCGCAGACGTACAGAATATTGAGGCCGCCGCCCAGCGCGCGCAGAGGCACGTCAATGGTCTTGATCTCCTCCTGGATATCCAGAAAGTAGGCATTCGGCACCAAGGTCTGCGCAAGTTCGGGCAGCGTCGCGCGCGCGATGCGCGCAGCGATTTCATCCCCGACCCAGACCTCGTCGGGCCAGCGCCATTGTCCGTGGCGCGTGAAACGCTGGCGGTAATTGACCCAGTGGTCCAACACGACAGTGCAGCGCTTGCCCGCCCGTCGGGCCAAGCCAATAGCCCGCCACTCCAGATCAGACCTGGAACTGGTGCCGCACAGCAGCCACTCGCACCGCTCCACCAGCGCCTCCAGCGGAAGCAATGGCACTGCGCCGAGCTTGCGAGCGACGACATCAACGGCGGCGCCTTCGAGGCAAAAAACGCAGTTCAGCCTCTGACGGCGGATATAGCTGGAAATAATTTCAGCCCCGCCAGCGTCATGGGCAACCACACCGATCACTTTTTCAAACTCGACCGCCCTTGAAGCCTTCGCGGAGCAAGCCGTATTCGACCATGTCCTCCCACTGGCCATTGAGGAAGAGGTGCTTGCGGCGACGGCCTTCCTCGACCATGCCCATCTGCAAGGCCAGCTTCTGCATGCCGATATTGGTGCCAGCGGTGCCGCAGTAGACGCGTTCCAGGTTGAGGCTCTCGAAACCGTGGCGCAGCAGCGCCAGCGAGGCATTGAGGCCAACCGACTTGCGCCAGTGCTTACGGTTCCCAATCAGTATCGCGTATTCGGCGTTGCGGTTGATGAAGGAGATGTTTTGCAGGCTGACGTTGCCGATATGGCCGTCGTCCTGGTGGCAGATCGCCCACACCACATGGTCTTCACGGTTCAGGTTGTCGTAGTACTCGCGAAACCAGTTTGCATTCTTGAAGAACTTTCCGTGGGAGTTGTACTTGCAGACTTCCTGATCTTCGAACCAGGATTGGTAAGGACCGTTCAGGTCGCTTTCGCGCAGACTGCGCACGAAGTAGCCATCGGCAAGTTCGTGGATCATCTCAAAGCCTCCAGATTGCGCCACACCTTGTGGAACGCCGCAATGATCAAGTCGACTTCTTCGTCCTTGAATTCATGCGAGCAGATGCCGAAGCCCAGGAAGCTGGACTCGTGAAGATCTTCGGCGACCGGACAAATGCCCTTGGCGTAGCTCACGTTGCGCTTGCAGATGTCCGATGTCCATGGGAAACCTTTACTGCCGTAGGCCATCTTCTTCTGGTACATGGGCAGCAGGTGCAGGTTCTGATAGCCGACGCCCAGGGCCGGCACACCTTCGGCAGTCAGGGCATGGTGGAGCCGCTGGCGGCTGATGCCGAGCACGGCGATATCCAGGGTCATCGGATAGACGTAGTAGGCATGGGTGCAGCCCGGCATCACTGCCGGGATATTCAGGCCCTTGAGACCGGCCAGCCCTTTGTTGAGTATTCTGGCGATGCGCTGACGAGATTCGACTTGCGTCTTCAGCTTCTTGAGCTGTTCGATTCCCATGGCGCACTCGATTTCGCCGAGGCGAAAGTTGTGGCCGATCATGTTACTGAGATTGGTCACGCCCTTGGCGTCCACCACCACTTCGGCGTGGTTGCGGATCAGACGCAGGCGATCGGCCAGATCGTCGTCGTCGGTGACGGCAATGCCGCCTTCGCCAGTGTGGATGTGTTTGTGATAGTTGAGGCTGTAGCCGCCGATGTCGGCCAAGGTGCCGGCAAACTTGCCCTTGTACATGGCGGCCGGCGCCTGGGCAGTGTCGGAAATGATCTTGAGCTTGTGCTTGTCGGCGATCTTGCGCAGGGCGTCCATGTCGGCCGAGTGGCCTGCGATATCCACCGACATGATGGCGCGGGTCTGCTCGCTGATATTGCGCTCGATCGAGACAGGGTCGAGGCAGAAAGTCTCGCGCTCGATGTCGGCAAATACCGGTATGGCGTTCCAGTGCAGGATGGCCGTGGCACTGGCAGCCATGGTCCAGGGGCTGACGATCACCTCGTCGCCGGGCTCGATGCCCACGGCGCCGACGGCAGCCACCAGGCCCGAAGTCCAGGAATTGAAGGTGACAGCGTGCTTGACGCCGAAATAGCTTTCGCACTGACGTTCGAATTCCTGCACCTTGGGGCCGCCGAAGAAGTCAGGATCCCAGCAGCCGAGGAATTGCGACAGCACGCCGCTCTCAACCACATTCTTGGCGGCCTCGACCTCTTCCAGGCCAAGCGAGTTGTAGCGGGTGAATGTGTTGTTGAGCAGCTTGGGGCCGCCCAAGACTGCAAGTGTATCGTTGGAACTTTGATTATTCATAGGGCTGCTTTCATCTTCAAAAGCGATTTCAAGGTTTGGAGCGCATCTTCGCCCGTGCACAAGCTTGAAGGTTTGCCGCGTAAGCAGGCGCCCACATTATCGACCACATGCCATTGCAGCTTATGGCCCTCCGTAGCAATCTTTTCTCCGGGCAGGGAAAGCACTGTGTATTCCGGAAAATCGGGGTCCGTGCCTACAGCCTGCCATAGGATTTTTGCACCGCCCTGCTCATAACGCAAACAACCGTTGGGAGCGACCAGCTGAACCTCGTGGTGGGAAAAATTCTCTTCTTTTGCCGCCAGGAAGCTCACTTCGCCGGCCGAAAGTTTCACCTGAATATCCGGTTCGATGTCCTCCTCGCCCCAGGGGCGGCCAGAATTGATAATCGCGAAGGATTCGACCGGGCCCAGCCAGAATTCGAGCAGATTCGAGAAGTGGGAGCCGTTGTGCAGCAAGCCCTTGCAGTACCAGAGGACGCCCTTGAGCGGCATGGCAATGCGCCCGTCCTGCAGGCGGCGCTTAATTTCCAGCACCCCCGGCTCGACCCGGCGCAGATAGTTCACATAGAGCAGGCAGCCGGCTTGGCGGCAAGCGGCCACCATAGTCTCGGCTTCTTCCAGCGTATAGGCCAGCGGCTTCTCGCACAGGATTAGCTTGGGCTTGGCATGGCGCAAGACCAGGCCCATGGACTCGGCGTGGTATCGCGTAGGTGAAGCGATCACCACCACGTCGGGTTTGAGCGTGCTCAGGCCCTCGGCCAAGTCGCTGCCTGCCCAGACCCCGTAGCGCCCGGAAAAGCGCTTACAAGCCACCGCATCGGGATCCACACCACCGGCCAGCTCGAAATCCGGATGGCTGGCGAAGGCCTTGGCGTGGGTAGATACCACTTCGGGGTCAGCTACGTCGAAATCGTAGCCCACCCCGACCTGACCCAGACCGACTAGGAGGACCTTGTACTTCACGTCGGGCGCGCGTCATTGCGCTGAACCATGTCGTTGATCTTTAGCACCTGAGGATTGGCCCGCAGGAAACGGATCACGTCGCCACAGCCGAACAGCAGATTGTCCTTGCCGAGGTTCTCGATCAGCGTACGGATAAGCTCGTAATCCGCCGGTTCATCGAGCGTCAGCCCCAGGCCCGGCCAATGCAGCGAGGGCGGCGCGACGAGATAAACATGCGGAAACAGCTGCGGATTTTTGACAATATGGCGCGACACGTGTTCGCGGTCCTGCGGATCGGCGGTCATGGAAAAAGATTTCTTCAGCGCCTCCAGCGTGAATACTTGCGTGTCCATGCCGTCCGGATAACTGCTGATGAAAGAGTTGGCGCAATAAACCGCGTTGTTGCGCTTGAATACTCGGATGGTCTGCTCGATCAGATCCGGATCGATGATAGGACAGTCTCCGGTGATCTCGACCACCACGTCTGCCTGTGCCGATTCAGCGGCGCCGATGACGCGCGCCATCACATCCTCTTCGCTGCCGCGGAAAACCTTGATGCCATCCTTCTCGGCGAATTCGGCGAGCACGTCGTCGGTCGCGTTGACAGTAGTCGCCAGCACGATCTCGTCGATGGACTGCACCGTCTTGAGGCGACTCGTCAGATGTGCCAGCATGGGGCGCCCCAGCGCCGGCAGCATAACCTTGCCAGGCAATCGGGACGAGGTCATGCGTGCTTCTATGGTTGCAACGATTTTCATGGGTCGTCCTTACTTGGCGCGGGCACTACGGACGCGGTAGATCGCCTCTGCCAGTTGCCAGTCCTGTTCATCGTCGATGTCGATGGCCGTGCCCTTGGGCAGCACATAGCCGATAAAACCGCTGTCGGATCCCGCGCCGTGCGATTCGAGCACGCGCGCGGACGGGAAGGCGGCGAAACTGCCGGCATCGAAGTAGCGCTTTTCGATGTCCTGCGAGCGCACCGCAAACATGCCGGCCTGCACGGGGGTCAGCGCACCGTTGGCACCGCGACTGAAGGCCCACTCGATGGGCGCCGGATATTCGGAGACGGCGAGCAAGGGTTGCTTCGAGCCGGCCTCGCGGAACAGCGTGGCAGCCTTCTCCAGATCCTGCGCATCGATAAGCGGCGCGCAGGCCATCAGCAGCCAGATCTCATCGAAGTGCTGGCCGCGCTTGGCATATTCCTCGGCGACATAATGCAGCACCGGCATAATTGGCGTGTGGTCATCGGCCAGCTCTTCCGCGCGCGGGAAGTCCGGAGGAAAACCAAAATCAGCCGCCACCGCACGGATGCTTTCGCTTTCGGTGGAAACATGGATGGCGGAAAACAGGTCGCTGTCGCGCGCCACGCCCAACACATGAGTGATCATGGGCTGGCCGCAGAAATCGCGGATGTTCTTGTTGGGAATTCGCTTGGAGCCGCCGCGCGCAGGAATGATGGCAAGACGCTTCACGCACTCACCTCGACTCCGCTACGGATCAGGTCAGCGCTGCGGTCGCCGCAATTGAAGAGCATATCGATGACGGACATATAGGGAAGAAAGTCGCCAAACAACTGAGGGTACTCCGGATGGCGATAGTTGAAGTAGCACACTGGCACGCCAATCTCGTCAAAAGCGCTGGATTCTTCCAGATAGTCCCTCGAACCGGGCACGGAAACGTACTCGGTCGCGCCGACTTCCTTGCACAGTGACGCCAGCAGATCGGCCTTGGCACCGCTGCCCTGCATCCGGCTCGAACGCAGCAGCGGGGTCGCTATGCCAAGCAAGACGCGGCAGTGCTCGATGATACCGATGTTCAGGTCCGCCAGCAGCGTCTGCGGCTGCTCGATACAGGCCAGCAGCCCGGGTCCGAGATCCTTGAAGCTCGCAGTCTTGACGTAATTAGCTTCTATGGTCTTGCGGTGCGTGCTGGCGAAATTGCTGGCGCTGTCGAGTTCAGTCTTGCAGATGATCTGCTCACGTTTACCTTTGCTGGCCACAGGCACAGTCAGCCACTGCGCGCCTTTCGCCGTCTTGATCTGATTGCGTTGCTGCCAAGAGCGCTTGGCGAATTGGACTGTATCCAGAAAGACGAACACATCCACCGCCTGCATTAGCCCGAAATATCCGCTCCAGGGCAGATAGGTGGGCTGCATGATCGCGACCCGGGTCATTCCGACACCGCCAGCCCGATGCCATCGAAGCCGTAATTGTTGCCGTTGTAGAACATGAAGCAACGATCATCGTGACGCACGACCGCGGCGTACTCGACCATTTCGCTGTCGAAGCCAGATGGACTCACGTCGATGCCAGCGAGATGATCGAGGCGCTCCCAGTTCAGTCCATCCCTTGATTCTGCATAGCCTATGCGGTAGTCAACGCTCTTATAGGAGAACCACATGCGCCACAGTCCGTCCGCGAAGATAACGTAGGGTCGCGCCAGCGCATGTTCCGTGTCGTCTTTGAAATCGAGACAGACATGGCCTTCGCGCACCCAGTGCTTGCCATCCTTGGAGTGGCCGGTCTTGATGTTGTAACGCGGCAGATCCTTGTTCAGCCATTCATGGCCGGAGACATAGAAAATCCGATAGCCGTCGCCAGTGTGCACCACCCAGGGAGCGGTGTTCAGATAGGGGTCAGTGCGCGTGCGCTCCAGGATGGGCGCGCGCGACCAGCGTTCGAAAGTCTTGCCTCCATCCTTGCTGATAGCGAGACCGCCGAAGATGTGCATACGCACGGTCGAACCCGGATTCCAGCCGATGTAGTAGAGCCCGATCTCGCCGGACGGCAGACCTACGACGCAGGACGGCGTGACGCCGTTGTCGTCGAAACAGCCCAGCGCACCCGGCGCCAGCACCGCTTCAGCCGGGCAATCAACGACCCTGCCGTCGTTATTGAGATCCACAATCGCGTAGCCGATATGCGAGCGGTTCCGGGCGTCACGGCCGGAAAAGAAGACGCGCACTAGACCATCGCCCAGGCTTTGCGGCGTCGGCACCATACAGTGCGTCTGCGCCCAAGGCAGGCGCTTGTCCGGCTGTATGATCAGCCCGAGCTTGCGCCACTGCTGCACCTTCCTGTCCTGCATACGTATTATTCGATGATGATAAATGTACGGTCCGTCATGAACTGCGACTTCTTCACGCGGTACTTCATGTTCTTGAAGACTTCCTTGAACGCCCTTGTCTCGCCAGGGTAGTCCTTGTTATTCAGTTCGTCGAGCATGACCACGCTGCCAGGAACCAGGCTGGGCTTGATCGCATCAAGAGCGGCCCTGGTGGGTTCGTAGAGCGCCATATCGAAATATGCCAGCGCGACGATCACATCGTCGTTCTTGGCAAACCAGGCGGGCGCGGACTTGCTTACGTCGCCTTGCACCAGTTCGTGCTTCTTGATGGCAGCGAGGACATTGTTCTTCTCGTGGTAGTCGATCAGTTCCTCCAGGTACTCGCGGTAGTTTTCGGCCACTTTGTAGCCGCCGATCTTGATGGTCTCGCTGCTGCGGTCCTTGTCCGAAATCTCCGGATAACCCTGGAAGGTGTCAAAACCGATGACGCGTCGGCTCTGGTTGAAGGGCTCGTAGATGGCGCGCAGGTTCTCAAACAGCACTAGGTTCTGACCCCACCAGGTGCCGAACTCGACGATGACTCCGGGTTGGTTCATGATCAACTGATAGGCTTCATTGACAAACAGGATCTTGGTCAGCGCGGAACTACGCATGAACAGGCCCAGGCAGATGAGCAACTGGTCGTCTGGCATAGGACGGTCCTTGAACATCTGGTAGAGCAGTTCGCGGTGGGCAAGGTTTTGTGCGCTTGCCTTGGTTTCCATCGTGTAGCCAAAGTCTTTCTCGCTGGACATTGCGCTTCTCCCGTCTTTCGCTAAATTTTGAAGTACTTGCGTTTGAGCGCTTTTGCCCGGCGATCGTCTTCTTCGAAAACCTCGGCCGACGGCGCCAGTGCAACCGAACCATTGGGCATGTCGCGTGCAACCGCCGCCCCCATTGCGATGAAGCAATCATCCCCGATCGTGCAAAAATCGCGCAGAGTGGCGTTCACGCCGAAAAAGTTGCGCTGCCCAATATTGCAATGCCCCGAGATCACGACATGCGAGGCGACGTAAGTGTGGTCACCGATCTGCGTGCCATGGCCAAGGTGATTGCCCGACCAGATCATCACATTGTGGCCGATGCGCACGCCCGGTTGTATGGTCTGGTTCTCGAGGATGAAGCAATTGTCGCCGATCGAAAGGTCGGGCCAGGTCACCGATTTGCTGCTGACATAGGAAGCCAGGCGATAACCGGCTGCCTTGGCCTGCTCGTACTTTTCCTGGCGCAGACGATTGAGTCGCGCATAGGAAAGCGCGACGTGCATCTCGAACTCCGCTGGCGGGAAGCGCTTGGTCACCTCGCTGAAAGGCACCAGCGGCAGACCATGGAAAATGTCCCCCACTGCGAAACCGTCGTCCACGGTGAATGCGGCGACCCGATACTCGCTGTCGTTCTCGAAGTAGAACTTAGCGAGTTCGGCAATTTCTGCGGTGCCAAAGATGACGAGGGGTTTGCTCATTGCCGTTTCAGCGGCACAGCGCGATCAGGAAGTCGAGTGGCAGCTTGATCAGCTTCTCGGTCGAGCGGCCAGTTTCCACCGTCTCGAACACCTGCTCGCAGTAGTGCTGAAGATAGCGCTCGGAATCGCAGAAGAAGAATTCCTCGCCATTGCGGAAATCGAAATCGCGGATGCGGTAGCGGTGATCGCCCAGCACCTCGGCGCGCCGATAGATTTCGTGCTCGGGACCAACGGTGGAAATGTAGAGGCCGCCGCCCGGCTTGAGCACGCGACGGAATTCCTTCAGCGCCGCCAAGAAGTTTTCTTCGGTGCCTTCGTAGTGCAGGGTGTTCACCGAGAGCAGCAGATCGAAGCAGGCGTCGGGATAAGGCAGGGCGCGGTTGCTGCCGGCCCGGATCTTGGTCTTGTAACCGCGCTCGTCCATGATTTCCTGGACCGTCGCCGCCATTTCCGGATGCAGGTCCACGCCGTGGCATTCGCAGCCAATATCGGCAAAGGGGACCAGATTGTTGGCGAAGCCGCAGCCCACATCGAGCACTCGCCAAGAGGGCTGCGGTTTGAAAGGAATATTGAGGTAGGTGCTGCCGCCGAAGAGTATCTTCAGCATGACTTCGTTCGGCCACTTCGGATACTTCTGCTCTTTCTTCTCGCGTTGGATTTCCTTGTTCCACTTGTCGGTGGCGTGATTGGCATTCTGGGCGATCATTTGGCTCCTCCGAAAGTCAGCAAATCCCAGTTCAGGGGCTGGTCCTTTTCCACGGACCGGGCCAGGGTGGCGCCGACCACGGAAGACGCGTAGCGCGCGCGCAGGCCGACGGCCGGGCGCTTCGTGATGATGTCCGCCTGCGTGATGGTCTCGCCCTTGGCCATATTGCGGGCGAGGTACAGGCCTTCGCGACGGCCCAGCTCCTTTTCCTTCGGTAGCATCTGCTTTTCGCCGGAGCCCAAGGCTTCGTGCGCTTCGCGAATCGCGACCACATAGGACTTGAGTTCGTCGGGTTCGAGGGCATAGAAGTGATCAGGGCCGGCCCCCTTCTTGTCCAGGGTGTAATGCTTTTCGAAAACCGTGGCGCCAAGCCCAACAGCGGTAATGGCGGCGACTTGGCCCAAGGTATGGTCGGAGAAACCGACCGGGCAGTTGAAGCGCCGCGCCAGCGACTGGATAACGCGCAGGTTGACCAGTTCATTGGGCAGGGGATACATGGCGCCGCACTGCAGCAGCACGATCTGATCGTTGCCGACGCCGAGACATGCGTTGACCGCCTCTTCGATATCGACCATGTCGCACATGCCGGTCGAGATGATGACTGGCTTGCCGGTCGAGGCCAGTTTGTGCAGGAAGCCGAGGTTGGTGGTTTCCGAGGAGGCCACCTTGTGTGCCGGCGTCTTGACAGCTTCCAGCACATCGACCGAGTCCATATCAAAGGCCGAGGCCATGAAATGCAGGCCCTGATCATTCGCATGCTTACTTAGGAGCGGCACCCATTCGGCATCGAGCTCGATGGACTTGAAGATGTCGTAAAGGCCGTCGCGGTTGGGATAGAGAGCGTCGGCGCGGAACAACTGGAACTTGACGGCGTTGGCGCCGGACTGCGCCGCCACGTCGATCAACTTGTGCGCCTTATCAAGGTTCTTGTCGAAGTTCGACCCGACCTCGGCAATGATGTAAGGGCTTGCGCTGCAACCGACCGGCGTTTCGGCAATCTTCAACTCGTTCTTCAGCAAGATAACTCCTTCTTGATTTCGCTAAACAGGCGCTCGGTGCCTGTGCCATCCACCATTGCCCTGCCCCGCTTTGCCATGGTGCGGCGCAAGGCAGCATTGTTCAAAAGCCTGGCCGCCTCATGTCCGACGCGTTCTGCCGACACCCCAACGCCGAGATCAACCGACGTCTTCATGGCGGCAAAAGGGCGATTGACCGAATCATGATGCCCATCGATCGAGAACAGCAAGGCTGGTGTCGCGGTCGCCGCAAGCTCGTATTTCGTCAAGCCGTTCGCGCCTATGGCCAGATCGCACCACAGCATTTCGTTCAGAAGCGTCGGGGGCGACGTCAAGAGCGCAATCTGATGGTGCGACCTTGCCACCAAGCGCTCAACTTCGGCGCACAATTGAGCGCTGAACAAAGGGCCGACCACCGCCCGGATCTCCAGGAACTGGGGTACGGTTTCTAGCCCGCGCAAAACTTCGACAGTGTACCCTTTCGGATCGCTGCCTCCGCAACTGACCAGTACCCGATTCGCCTTCGGACGCTGCCGGCGGGGCGGCAAATTGGCGTATTCGGGGGCCAGCAGGGCATATTCGGCGCCCTCCAGGTAGCGCCAGCGTGTGTCCTTTAGTTCTGCGGCCGGTGCCACATAGGGGCTGATGACGATATCCGCATCGAGCTTGGGCAGTTGCCGTGAAATCGACTCCTCGCCCAGCACGTCGATAGCCACCAGGCGGCGGCCAATGCTGCGTAAGCGGCGGAACAGCAGAGGCGGCGTGGCGGCGGCAAAGAATCCCGGGTAGAGCAGGTCAACAATCACCACATCCGCCTGCAGACCTCCGCCCCGGGGCCAGTCTACGGTGCTCATGGAGGACTCGTCAAGCAGGATGCAGCCGAGGCCGGCCGCAATGACCCGCGCTTCGGCAGCCATATTACCGAACACCAGAAAGCCGACATCCGCGCCATGCTTTTGCGCATACGCTGCCAGCGCGAGGCAGCGGTTCAGATGCCCGAAACCGATCGCATTGCTGGCGACGGAAACAAAGAGTATGCGCATGGCTCTCAGATCGTACTGAACGCCTGATTTCAACGGATACTCAGTTCAGGCGTTTAAAACCTGCGTGGCAGACCGGACCCTTGAGCAGCGACATGACATCGCGACCTTCCTCACATTCCTTTATTTGGGCGAACACGGGATCGAGTGCATCGAAGTAGCCGTCAACAATGTCCGGCGTGTGGGCCAGGCTGGAAAAGATCAGATTGCTGGCAAGAAAGCCCTTGCCCAGCATCTCTTGGGTGATCAAGGTTTTGTAGGCCAGCGCATTCGGACCATCGAAGCCGAAGCTAGCGATCGCCGGCAGACCGGCCACATTTATCTTCAGGCCATGTTTCTGCGCCAGCGTCTGCCAGCGCGCCATGATGCCGGTGCCGGTCTGGGTGATGCGTTCCCAAGACTTTTCGCGCTCCATGACTTCCAGCGCCTTCAGCGCCGCGGTCGGGCCGATGCGCTCGGTCCAGAAGGTGCTACTGATGAAGGTCGATTGCGCACTTTCCATGATTTCGCGGCGGCCGATGGTGGCGGTGATCGCATAGCCGTTACCCAGGGCCTTGCCGAACATGGCCATATCAGGTTCGACGCCGTACATTTTGTGGATGCCGCCGAAGGTCTGGCGGAAGCCCGAGGTGCACTCGTCAAAGATCAGCACGATGCCGCGCTTAGTCGCAAGATCGCGCACCTTCTGCAGAAAGTTGTCCTGAGGGCCCTGATTGCGCATCACTTCCATCTTGATCACACCGATGTCGTGCTTATTCACGATATCTTCGAGTTCGACGTAGTTGTTGTAGTTGAAGGGGTAGACGGTGCCGCGCAGGTTCTGCGGCACGCCCTTTGGCTCGAGGCCGGGTAGCAGGTGACCGGCCAGATGGTTGTCGTCTCCAAGATTGGCAGCCAGATACCAGTCGTGCCAGCCGTGATAGCCGCAGATAGCGACTTTGTCCTTGCCCGTGGCGGCGCGTGCGATGCGAATGGCGATGGCGTTGGCTTCGCCACCCGATCGTGCGAAGCGCGCCATGGCAGCCCAAGGATGCAGTTCCACCAACTTCTCTGCAAGATGGACCTCCTCTGGACAATTTAAGGTGGACATATTTCCGGCGGACACGGTCTGATGTACGGCTTCGTCCACTTCAGGATGACCGTAACCAAGAGTGTTCGTGCCGATACCCATGATGCACATATCGATGTATTCGCGCCCGTCCAAATCCCATACACGGCAACCTTTGGCTTTGCTGAAGTAGGCAGGCCATTGTTCAGGCAAAAACATCTCAGCCCGCTTTGAAAGCAACATATTCCCTCCAGGGATAAGCTGCTTGGCCCGCTTCCAGAGTTCTTGTCCAGTTCCAAACCGGGAACCATTGTTTTGTTGCAGAGATTGCTCGGGCATATATTTCTCCAGCTATCGTTTCGTAAGATGGATACTTCGACCTCAGCGAAGTATCGGTACCAGCCTTAGTGAGCGTTCCAAAGGGATGGATTGATCAAACTCTGGTCTTCACTCATCAGAGTGATTGGTGGCACTACTGTCGGGTTCTTGGCGCACGCGAGAATCTCCCGAAACTGCGCAAGACTGTCCACACCAACGACCACACGGGCAATTTCTCGCTGCGACAATGCAAAGCTCATGCAAGCCTGCAGTGGGGTTAGGGAATGCTCCGCAAGCCAACAGTCCCACTGTTTCCAAAGAGTATCCCAACGACTGAAACGCGAAGGCCTGCTCGCTGCGTCCATCAAAAGCAGGCCCTGCAAAAACACTGACCGAACGTGAACTTCAGTCCCCGCCAGATGAAGCTTTGAAAGCCAACCAGAGGTTGCCAACCGCCGGTCAATGGCATTGAATGGCGCCTGCACCATATCGAACTGAAAATGCGGCCAGAGCGATTCAAGTTCTTCAGGGGCATAAACGGAGACCCCGATCTTCTCGACCTTGCCCTGTTCCTTCAGTTCAGCAAGTGCACGGAAAAGCGTCGCCCCTCCTGCCCCAAGAAGCTGCTGCGGACGATGCAATAGCAGTCCGTAGAGCTTCGGTATCCTCAGACGTTTCAATGCCCCAAACACCGACTCTTTCACCCACCCGGAAATATCTTCGGTGGATTCTGGAACCGCTGGCAATTTTGTAACGACTCGCCACGGATCCGCCATTGTTTCGCCAAGCCGCTCCTCGCTAGCGCCGTAGCCAATTGCGGTATCGATCGTACCAACTCCGCTCGCCCAGCCAAAGTCCAAAATCCTCGCCGCCTCATCAAGGCCAACTTGACCTGTTTTATTGGCAACGCCATAGGGCAATCCGAATTGAACAGTGCCAATGGCAACACGATTGACGGATGAATGGTGTCGAACCATCCAGGGATTGTTAGATTCGCCCTCGGCGAAATTTCGTCCGTGGTCTGCTCTAAATCCGGCTTTAAGGTAAGCCCTGATACCTGCCGTGTTATTGGGATCAACGCCTAACACTATTTTTGCAATGCCATGCTCGTCAAATAGCCACTGCGCACAGGCTTCCAGGACCTCTACCGCTACGCCCTTACCGCGCCAACCTCTATTCCCAATCAGAATTCCCATTGTTGCAGAGCCACCCAAGCTATCACTCGGCTCAAACTTTATGTTGCCAATATGTTCATTGGTGCCTCTCACAAATATTCCAAAGAACACAACATCGCTTTTGTGTTCTCTTTGTGCAACATAACTACGTAACGAGTCTAAATCATAGGTTGGGTCAGCAGCCTCTATGAATCGATTTGAATTCTGATCTCGAATCCAACTGAGATATTCGTCCGATACGTCAGCAACGGTAAGGTGCCGTAGATAGAATCGCGACGTTTCAATCGAAGATTTCAACACGAGAAAACAGCCTTCATGGCTTCGATAACTCGGTCTTGCTCCTGGTTGGTAAGACTGGGGTACAAGGGAATTGAAATGGCTGATTCTCCGTAAGCTTCTGCCTCGGGATAGTCTCCCGACTTGAAGCCGAGATTGCGGTAATAAGGTTGTAGATGAACCGGAATGTAATGAAGTTGCACGCCATAATTCCTTTGCCGCAACTCATCAAAAACTTGCTTATGGGTCTTGGCCGCAGACCCGCCCTTGATACGCACTACGTAAAGATGAAACGCCGACCGATTTTCGGACTGCACAAATGGTAGCCTTATCGGCAAGTCCTTAAGCGCTTCATCATAACGAGCGGCCAGCGCGTTACGTCGTGCCACGACCGCATCCAGCCGTTCAAACTGACTCAGACCCAGTGCCGCATGTATATCCGTCATGCGATAGTTGTAGCCTAGGAACTGCTGCTCATAGTACCAAGGTGCCTTGTAGTGATACGACGCGGAGTCGCTTTCTGGATCACTGCCATAACCTCGCATCCGGGTTCGGTCGCGAACAATGCCATGACTGCGATACATTGCCATGCGTTCGGCAAGTTCGCTGTCATTCGACAACGCCATGCCGCCCTCACCGCTGGTGATAATTTTCACCGGATGAAAGCTGAAAATTGTGATGTGAGACCAACGACAACTTCCAACCATTTCATCATTTCTTGATGCACCTATGGCGTGGGACGCATCTTCCAGCACCTTAAAGCCATATTCCTGAGCCAGCGCCCAAATCGCCTCCTGCTCCGTCGGCTGTCCAGCAAGATGTACTGGTACCACTACCTTAGGCAAACGCCCCAACCGTTTGGCTACCGCGAGTTTTTCACGAAGCGCTGTCACGCTCATATTCCAGGTAACCGGGTCGATATCGACGAAGTCGACCTCCGCACCGCAGTAGCGCCCACAATTGGCAGATGCCACAAAGGTAATCGGCACAGTCCAAAGCCAATCGCCTTTGCCTAACCCAAGCGCCAGGCAAGCAATATGCAGTGCCGACGTCGCACTGTTAGCTGCGACCGCATGCTTTGCATTTACCTTTGCCGCCACCGCCTGTTCAAAGCGAGAAACTGTGGGACCCTGGGTGAGGAAGTCCGAGCGCAGGACCTCGACCACCGCATCGATGTCGGCTTGGGTTATTTCTTGTCGGCCGTAGGGAATCATGGATTCAGATCTTCCGGATTTTGTCGCGGCGGTGGGCACGCCGCAGGGTCGGTGTTTTGCCGCAAGTTTCTTGCATCGTCAGCCTTGGGTCGGACGTTCCACAATTTCCTGGTATGCCCCGGTCCGGCTGATGGTCCCGTTGCTCAATTCGACTATCCGGCTGCAGTTCTTCAGCGTGGTCAGGCGATGGGCAACGATCAGGATCGTGAGGTCGTCACCCAGGCTTTCGATCGCCTGCATCACCGCCAATTCCGTGTCGTTGTCCAGCGCGCTGGTGGCCTCGTCGAACACGATCACGTCCGCCCGCTTGTAGAGCGCACGGGCAATACCGATCCGTTGGCGCTGGCCGCCCGAAAGGCGCACTCCTCGCTCGCCGACCAGGGTGCCGTACTGCTTGTCCCACGATTCGACGGTTTCGGCGATTTGCGCCTTTTGCGCGGCCTGGCGCACGCGATCGTGGTCTATCTGATCCGGTGCCACGCCGAAGGCGATGTTTTCGGCGATGGTGGTATCGGCCAGAAAAATGGTTTGCGGCACGTGGGCAATATGCGCCTGCCAGGCGCGGTGGTTTTGCTCGGTGACGGCCACTGAATCAATCGCGAGGCTGCCTGCGGTAGGCGGCAGCAAACCCATGATGATGTCCAGCAGCGTGCTCTTGCCGCTGCCTGTGGAACCGATGAAGCCGATACGGCTGCCTTTTGGTATCTCGAGGTCCAACCCCTGCAGCACCCAGAGCCCCTGCGGCAAATAGCGGAACGCGAGATTCTCCAGCGTGATGCCGTGCTTGTACGGAAGGGGCGCCGGCAGAGGCTCGTCCGCATGTGCGGGCAGCGGTTGGTCGAGCAAGTCCAGCGCATCTGCCAGCGATTCCTGACCGCCGCGCAACGACGTCCAACATGAATAGGCTTGTTGTAGCGCGGGCAGCAGGCGCTGTGCGCCAAGGGCCAATGCGCCGAGCACGGGAATGGCGCTGGCAATGCCCGTCGATCGTCCAGCCAGCATGAACGCCAGCATGGCAATGAGCATCATGCCGAGCGCCTCGATGCCGTAACGCGGGCTGCCGGCGATGATCTGAATGCTCGCTGTGGCGCGCCGCAGCGAAAGATCTGCCTTGCGATAGATGGCACAGTGCGCCGCCTGGGTGCCGTCGATCAGCACATCCCGAATCCCGCCCAATCCCTCCTGCAGTGCCTTGATGACCCGATTCTGTTCCACGCTGACGCGTTGACTGTTGCTTGCCATGCGTTTCCTGGTGAGCAGGATCACAAACCCATAGATGGCGCCAAACCCCGCAAACGCTGCAGTAGCGACGACTGGTTCGATGACGAGCAGCGCAAACAGGATGCTGGCCATCGTGACGATGCTGGTCAGAATGGTCAGGATCGGCATAAGCGTGAAAAAGACAACGCCGGTCGCTTTGCCCGAGATTCCGGCGATAACCTCGCTGCTGTTTCGCGCCACATGCACTAAATAGGGTTGGTAAAGTGTGCGGCGATAGATGCTGATGCTCAGATCTGCTCCGATTGCATGGCTGAGGCGGGTTTGCGCCCACAGCAGCAAAAGGCGCATGGCGCCCGAGAAAAGCGCCGCGAGTCCGAAGGCGATGGTCAGCGGCAACAGGAGTTGCTCCGGCTGCGTAAACCCGAACATCTGGATGAAGGGCTGGGCACGCGGGTGCGCGAAGACCTTGTCCGGTGCGGTCAGCACGCCGAGAAACGGCAGCACCACTCCAATGCTGACAATTTCAGCGAACGAAGCCAGGATCATCAAAACCTGCAGCAGCCCGAACTGGACACGCCGCCGGGGGCCGATGTGGCGCCACAATCTTTTAAGCAGATGCGTCACAGGCGGGATCGACTCCGTTTCATCCGTTTATGGGCGCCGGGCCCGGAGCATAGCGTCCTGTTGAACCTGCAGTGGCTTCCGACGCCGTCCTGCCAGCGCCGACTCTTGATGCAAAATACGATGAAGCTTTCAGACACGCTACCGCCATGCCCGTGCATTTTGGTGCACAGCACTTGCAGGTCACAGACCTCGCTTGTCTCGCTCACCCTTGGTGCCCGAATACCCCGCTGCACGGTCAAGGGACATCTTTAACGAACGTCTTTCTGCTGCCAACTCCGCCGTCAGTGGGCCACCAGCAACTGGTGATGGCTCATGTTCACCCGGGTATCCTGCCCGAGCAGTTGCATCAACACGACAACCCGGTCCCGCGAAACGTCCGTTATCAGTCCCTCCAGCCCGGCCAGCGGGCCGTCGACGACGCGAACTCGTTCGTGGCACCGGAAGGGGCTGATGTCCTCGTCCTTTGCCGCGTTTTGACGGGCTTCGAATTCACGAATACCTATCAACGTTTCCGGTCGAATTACGGCCGGCTCCTGCCCGAAGCGAACGATGGCAGATACGCCGGAAGTCGAACGCACAGGTGCAATGGAGTGCGCATGAGATCCCGGTTGAAAAAAAATATACCGCGGAAACATCGCTTCCGTCTGTGCCTGCTGACGGCCACGGCGACGTTTCAGGACCTTGACTCGCGGGAAGTAGACGCCATAGCCTTGGCGAGCAAGGTTCTCGCACGCGGTCTGTTCCTGCCGAACCTTGGTATGCACCACATACCAAGGCAGACTTGCGACGGGGCCATTGACCGGGATCAACCCGGAGTTGGGCGGAAGCGCTGTTGCCAGTCTGGAAATCGACTGCTGACGGTGTTCTGGTGCCATGCCCCGTAGCTCGTTCATGCTGTGGCGTCTCTTTCCGCTTCTTGCCGCAGTTCTTCAATTTCATTGCGGATGACTTCATATTCGGCGAGTTTGTTCTTGAGGAAGTTAACCGTGAGGCGGGTCTTTTCCTCGATTCCGCTCGGGGTAAGCAGATAGCTATAAGCGAGCTTGTTATCGCTGCGACGAAAGTTATCCATCTTTACCAGCCCCTTCTGCACCAGCGCCTGAAGGCAGTAATTGGCTTTGCCCAAGCTGACGCCCATCGCCTTGGCCATTTCCCGCTGCTGAATCGAGGGGTTGGCCTCGATGAGTCTTAGCAGTTTGTAATGATGGGGATCGGGAAACACGATGAACTGGACGTCGGCAGCACCTGTTCAGAGGTTGAACTGGAGTTTACCTGACTGCTCCAATAGTGGCAAGGTGTTGTTTCCGACTGTTTCCGACAGGTACTGTTGCCGCAGTAAACAAGGCCTTGCATTGACAACCCATAGCAAGACCCGACTTTGACACCGCCAAGTAACACGCCCCTCGGAAAGCCGCATGGCGCAAAGCATTCGGCGATATGACCGAAACGGGTGTGTATCTAGGCGGGAAAGGTGCTCAATCCAGATTCAGGATCGGCTTCGGTGGCTTGATTTTCCACGATTTCAATCGCTTAGCGGCATCCGGCGAAGGCTCGGTCACCTGCCGACAAGACCGTTGGGGCTGGGCAATAGCGCCAACTGGACCCGTTTCAGATCATCCCGAATATTGCGCCACGTATCCTGACACGCGTGCTCGATGGTGCACTCAAGCAACAGGGACAGAACCGTGATGGCGATGTGCGCATGAAAGCGGTGGGGCGCCCAGTGGAACACCGGGCGCATCTTCAACCCGCTCTTCATCGTCCGCCAGGCTTCTTCCACCCGCTGCTGCTGTTTGTAGCACAGCGCCATGTCTTCGGCCGTGAGCGTGTCATCGTTGCTATGCACCACGAACTTGCCGTCGAAGCGCTCCAGTTCGGTGATCGCCTGGCGGTCGATGGCATTTGCCGCGTATTTGATCACGCAGCGTGATGGAAGAGGGGTGATCCCCCTCGGGGAACTTGAACAAACGAACCCTTTGGGGGAGTCTCCGGTTACCAAGCCAAGAGACCCGCAAAGCGTGCCACGCCTTATTGCACGACCTCAAGTTTTTTCGACTGTTGCACCGGATTGATCAAGAGTTGGCGGCGCAAGCGCGTGCTGACGGATGTCTTTTCTGTGACGGTGTTCTTCACCGCGCCAACTATCCGCGCAAGCCGCGAGTTTGTCTGGCCGAGATTCGTGATGACTTCGACATGCGATTCAGCTTTTGCTGTAATCGTTGCCGCAAGCGTTGTACCGCAATGTCGGTGCGCTTTCTCGGGCGGCGGGTTTACCTTGGGTTGGCGGTGGTGCTGGTGTCTGCCCGGCATGCCGGGCAGACACCAGGGGCAGCGCGGCTTGGCGGGGGATTGGGAATTCCGATCCGCACCCTGGAACGCTGGCGCCAGTGGTGGCAGAGCGACTTTGCCCTGACCCCGCTGTGGCAGGCGCAGTGCGCCCGTTTCATGCCCCCGGTCGCGACCAGCCGACTTCCCGGCGAACTCCTCGAACGTTTCACTGGCGAGGCGCAAGAGGTGCTGGCGCGACTGCTGCTCTTTCTCACGCCGCTCACCGTCGGCGCCCTGATCGTCGTCCGAGAGGGGCGGTAATCACCCGCAGAGGATGCAGAGAGCCAGCGTTGGCGGGGGCTTATAGCCTTCACTCCCAGTTGCGGTGCCGTCGGCGCCGCCCACCGGGAGACCCTTTTGAAACCTGTTGTCGATCCACCCCAACGTGATCGATGGGCGCGCCTGCGCTTCTCGATCATTGGCCCACTACTGGCCGCACCGCCGCCCGAGGGTGAGTTGCAGGCCGCGCTCAAATCCCTGGCCGCCAAGTTCTGGCGCCATCCGCTCGCTGACCGGGAGATTTGCTTCGGCGTTTCGACCCTGGAACGCTGGTACTACACCGCCAAGTCGGCCTCCGATCCGGTCGCCGCCCTGAGGAATCGTTTGCGCGACGACGTTGGCCGCTTTCCCAGCCTCGCCGCTGGCGTCATCGACGTCCTGGCGGCCCAGTATCGCGAGCACCCGGGCTGGACCATGCAGCTGCATGTCGACAACCTCCGCGTTGCCTTGGCGGAGAGCGATGTCGCTGTTCCGTCCTATCCCACTCTCCGACGCTACCTCATCGCCCAGGGCATGTTCCGCCAGGCCCGGCCCAAACGCGCCACCGAGGGCGCACTCATGGCCCGCGACCGGCTCGAACGACTGGAGGTCCGCAGCTTCGAGGTCGATCACGTCAGCGCGCTGTGGCACCTCGATTTCCATCATGCCTCGCGCAAGGTGCTGGGTCGCTCTGGCCACTGGGCCAAGCCGCTCCTGCTCGGCGTCATCGATGACCGCTCGCGTCTGGTCTGCCACCTGCAGTGGTATCTCGACGAGACGGCCGAGAGCCTGGTTCATGGCCTGTCGCAGGCGTTCATGAAGCGCGGACTGCCGCGTGCCCTGATGACCGACAACGGTGCAGCCATGCTGGCCGACGAGACCGTGTCTGGCCTGGCCGCTCTGGGTATCGTGCATCAGACGACGTTGCCATATTCGCCATACCAGAACGCCAAGCAGGAATCCTTCTGGGGGCGTGTCGAGGGACGTTTGATGGCCATGCTCGAAGGCGAGGCGTCGGTCACCCTTGACCTCCTCAATCAGGCGACGCAAGCCTGGGTCGAACAGGAGTATCACCGCACACTCCATTCCGAGATCGGCGCCACGCCGCTGGCGCGCTATCTGGCCGGCCCCAACGTCAGGCGCGACTGCCCTGCGACGGCCGATCTGGCAGCGGCATTTCGCATCGAGGTGGCGCGCCGGCAACGCCGTTCCGACGGTACGGTGAGCCTGGCCGGAGCGCGCTTCGAGATTCCCTCCGCCTACCGTCATCTGGTGCAGGTCCACCTGCGCTACGCGCGCTGGGATTTGACCCGGGTCGATCTGGTTGATGCGCGGGCCGGCCGGATCCTCAGCTCACAACGACCGATGGACAAGTCCGCCAATGCCGATGGCCAGCGCCGGGCACTGGTGCCGTCCGCATCCAGCGCGAGCCAATCTCCTCCGACACCTCCCTCCGGCATGGCGCCGCTGTTGCGCCAGTTGATCGCCGAGTATGCCGCCACCGGCTTGCCCCCTGCGTATTTGCCAACCCATCTGCCCACGACCCCCGATGGCCACTTCAAACTCCCCCACTTATGGCCACCCAAACTCCCCCAGGCAGGACGGTTGAAATTGTAATGTAGAAGCGGTTGCGGATGTCATGCTTTGTGAGTAAAGCGTAGAGCTGTCAAGTGGACCGTGGAATAAATGGGTG